>NZ_SOGI01000072.1:0-31198 GCF_004403385.1 Cryobacterium sp. TMT4-31 | reverse complement strand
TGCCAGCATGGCTCCACGAATACAATCACCACAGGCACCACACCGCCATCGGAGGCAAGCCACCGATCACGCGGTTAACTAACCTGCCTGGGCAGTACACCTAGCTGTAACAATGCCCGCCAACAGTTTCGCGCTGCACCTCCGCTGCGGCTGGCACTGATCGTGAAGCCTCCTGTTACGGGGTGTCTTCGAAGTGGCGGAGACGCGCGCCACGTTTCACCATCTGCTTGTCCAGTCCGTCTCCGACGACGTGCCACGCTCATCCAAGATCTGTGTGCGGCCCGTCCCGCCTACACCGCAAGGCTGGCATCGCGAATCCAGAGGCGTCGAAGCGACTGCAGATCAGAGAACTAGAGGAAACAATCTCTGTTGTCGAGCAAACGCGAATCAGGTCTGCCCGACGGCACGTCCCAAGTGCACCGCAGCATCGAAGCGCGCGGGATCTGCGCACCCGCGCGGTCCGGGCAGACATCCAAGCTTTGCGCGATATGGCAGTCGTCCTGGTAGTCATGAACCACTTCTGGCCGACTCGAGTCACCGGCGGCTATGTGGGCGTCGACGTATTTCTCGCGATCTCCGATACCTCATAAACTGCCCATCTGCGAAGGGAGTTGAAGGGTCTGGCACGCGGAGTTACTCGGCACTGTACTGCGCGACCGGATCAGCTAGTACCGGTGGATCCCGCCGAGCTGGAGCCGGCTGACGACTGCGCACTCAGGACGCCTGGCAGAAGCTGAGCCGCGAGCCAAAGGCATCGAAGTCCCTAAGTTCGCCCGGGACGGTGAACAGCGATACTCCGCCGACAGATGAGGACTTCGGCCACTATCTCCGTGCAGTTGCGGGGAAAGCGACGGCCGGGTTGAACCGGATTCCGGCCAGCAGGCGACCGTACATCCGGCGCTGCAGCTTGCCGGCGACCCGGCCCCGCCGCATCATCAGGGCCACCCGGGCGCACAAATACAGGTAGGCGAAGAGACTCTGGTGGTGCAGCCTGAACGACGCCTCGTTGCGGATGCCGTAGGCGAATTTCCACGCATTGGCGTCATCGATCAAGCCGAAGTTGACGCCCCTGTTGTCGCCCATGTCGTGCACGACAACGCTGTCGAGGACCTGCACACCCGGGCAGGCTCGGGTGATGCGCAGGGTGTACTCGTGGTCGTCGAACCAGATGAAGTACTCGGAGTACGGCAGGCCGTGCTTCTCGATCACCCAACGGGGAATGAGCACCGACACGAAGGAACAGCTCTTCACCGTCACCGAACGCTGACCCTTGGACACGAGCCTGGCCCAGTCCCAGGTGGGCTCCGGATTGTTCATCTCGCAGATGGCGCCGTCGATGTAGTTGACCAACGAGCAGGAGAACGGCACCTCGGGGCCGAGCTCGGCGACGGCGGCGACGAAGCCGTCACGCAGCTTCTCGAGGGCGTCGGGCTGCGGGTAGCAGTCGTCGTCCATGATCCAGACGAAATCGGCGCCGAGCTGATAGCCGCGTTCCATGCCCGCCGAGAATCCACCTGCCCCGCCGGTGTTCGTGGGCAGGGACATCACCTCGAGCGGGATGCTGGTCGTCAGCTGACCGAGGTACTCCGCGGTGCCGTCGGTCGACGCATTGTCCACGATGATGAGGCGGGTGGGCGCGAAGGTCTGGGCTTCGATGGAGGCGATCACCGTCTTGAGCTTCGCGAGCCTGTTGAAGGTGACGACGACGGCGCTTACTTTATCCATAACTCGAACAGCTTTCCGGCCCAATCGTGGGCGCTTTCATACTCGGTGAATTCCTGGGCCAGGGCGACTTCTCGACGCCAAACGTCGACGCGGTATACCTCGGACTCGGCCATCCGGACGACAATCGCGCTCGCCTCTGCCAGGAAACGACCTGGGTCGCGGGCGACGAGGGCATCCGGCACGATGACGGTGCGCTGGGAGCCGACGTCGGTCGAGATTACGGGGACCCCGGCGGCAAGCGCCTCGAGGGTCGTCAAGGTGAGTCCTTCGTTCTGGGAACTCAGGACCAGGCAGTCGACCCGCGCGAGCGTGTTGCTCACAGGCGCTCCCTCGGCGACCCACTCGACGATGCCGGACAGTCCGTGGCTGTCGATGTCGCGGCGAAGGAAGTGCTCGAGTTCCCCACCGCCCTGGATGACCACGCGCACGGAGAGCCCGTCGATGGCGTGTAGCTCCCTGACTAGCTTCGTGAACAGGTAGGGGCGTTTCTGAGCCGCAAATCGGCCGATGAAGCCCAGGGTGAAGACGGACTCGTCGGCGCGCGGGCGCGCGGCGACAGCGACACTTCCGGTCGTGGTTAGCCCGATGAGGGGGGCAAGGGCGATCTTGTCCGGGGGGATGCCCTGCACCCGAACCAGCCAATCCTCCAGCTGCGGGGAGATCACGTGGTGCACGTCGATGAATTCGTCCAAGGCAGCGCCGATGGCGGGGTACCCGCCGCCGTTGTATTCGAGAATGTGGTGGGTAGAGGCCACCTGGATGCCGGGCAGCCGATTGCGCAGCCACGGCAACCGGTCGTAAACCCACCGGCTGTGATGCACGAACACGCCCCGGATATCGAAGTTCATGGCGAGCGCCTCGAGCACCGGCTCCGAATGCTCGGGCTGTTCGATGGGGTGGGTCAGGGCAAGGACGATGGCACCGCCCAGTTCCGCGCGTGTTATCCACGGATGCGCTGACGGCACGTCAGTGATGACGATCGGGCGCAGACCCTTTGCCGTGGCGAGTGCGATGGACTCCATAGCCCAGCGCTCAGCACCGCCCAACTCGAGCCAGTGCACACCAAAAATGACGGCGCTTTCCCCGCCTGCCGCAGGTTCGCCCGCGGGTATGCCGGTCACGTCTACGAGCCGGCGATCCACGACCACCGAATTGAGCGAAGATTCCCGGCCCCGCAGCAGCCATTGGCGTATCCGGTCGTACTCAAACGGGTAGCGGCGTTCCACGCCACCGCGCAGCCTCCAGTAGAGGCTGGCCCGCCCGTTGGCCGATGGGGCACCTGGTTCGCGCTCGGCGTCGAGAACGATGTTGCGCACCCCGGTTTCAGGATCGGTCAGCCAGCCCTTGCGGTGGTGGGTGTAGTGCGGGTGCGGTGAACCCGAGACCGAACTCCGGGCGGTGAACTCCCCCACCTTCGTGGCCCCGGTGGTGACTTTGGTGTGGCGAGTACCCGCATCCGTCAGGTGGGCCATCCCACCCGCGCCGGCGATGTGCACAACAATCCGTAGGGCTAGGCCCGGATTGTCTAGTGCGTGGAAGTTCACGGCGGAGACCAATAACGCTTGCTGGCGCGCGCTGAGTGCTGCACTCAGCCGTTCGGCGGTCTCCGGCGAGAGGTCCGCGGTGAACAGGGCAGGCCTGCCGAGGACGTTCGAGAGGATGTCAGACATGGTGAAAAGATACTTTCGCTTCTCGTGGCTCGAGGAAACGACGTGTGCGCTCTGGCACCGTCGCGTCCCGCAGCCAGGCCGCTCCAGGCACGGGTGCCTGGATGCCGGCCCGTTTGATGGGCACGTCGTCAACGGCGCGTTCGGGAGTGTGGTGAAGCAAGGGTCGTCGCCCATTACAGTGGGGCGGCATCTTGGAGCAGGTCCGCGGTGCGGAACCGGGAGGTCCCGTGGCGGCGAGGATCAGGAAGGTCATGCTTGTCCTTGCCAGTGTAGCCGGGTCAGTTCGTGGCGCCCGAGGCGAAAAGCGGACGGAGCTTGTTCTCGAAGGTGGACAATGCGGCGCCGATCGCCATGTGCATGTCGAGGTACTGGTAGGTGCCCAGCCGGCCGCCGAAGATCACGTTGGGCTGCTCGGCGATGCGCTCCCGGTAGCGCAGCAGGCGTTCCCGGTCTGCAGCGGTGTTGACCGGGTAGTAAGGCTCGTCGGCTTCCTCGGCGAAACGCGAGAACTCCCGCATGATCACGGTCTTGTCGTTCGGGTAGTCCCGCTCTGGGTGGAAGTGCTTGAACTCGTGGATGCGGGTGTACGCGACGTCGGTGTCTGCGTAGTTCATCACCGGGGTGCCCTGGTAGTCACCGGTCTGGATGACTTCTTCCTCGAAGTCCAGGGTGCGCCAGGACAGCGGACCCTCCGAGTAGTCGAAGTACCTGTCGACGGGACCCGTGTAGACGACGGGGACCGTGCCCACGGCGTCGCGGATGTTGATTTCCTGGTCGAGGTCGAAGAAGTCAGTCGACAGCCGCACTTCGATGTTGGGGTGATCGGCCATGCGTTCGATCCAGGCCGTGTACCCGTCGACGGGCAGTCCCTCATAGGTGTCGCTGAAGTACCGGTTGTCGTAGTTGTACCGCACGGGCAGGCGGCTGATGACCTCCGCGGGCAGCTCCCGCGGATCGGTCTGCCACTGCTTGGCGGTGTAGTCCCTGATGAACGCCTCGTAGAGGGGACGGCCGATCAGTGCGACGGCCTTGTCCTCGAGATTGCTCACCGTGGCGAGTTCGCCCTCTGCGGCCTGCTCGCTGATCAGCGCGCGGGCCTCGGTGGGCGAATAGGCGCTGTGGAAGAACTGGTTGATGGTGCCGAGGTTGATCGGCAGCGGGAACACCTCGCCCTTGTGCGTGGTGTACACCCGGTGCCGGTAGTCAGTGAAGGAGGTGAACCTGTTGACGTAGTCCCAGACCACCTTGTTCGAGGTGTGGAAGAGGTGGGCGCCGTAGCGGTGCACCTCGATTCCGGTTTCGGGTTCGACCGAGCTGTATGCGTTGCCACCGATGTGGTCGCGCTTGTCGATGACGACAACCCGCAGTCCCAATTCGTTGGCACAGCGCTCTGCCACGGTGAGGCCGAAGAATCCGGCACCGACAACCACAAGGTCAACGTTCATAACACCCATCCTCACTTACGCGCGGCCAGTTCGACCAAACTTCGATCCTACTGGGGCGTGTCTGTGTGCTTGCTCACGGCCATTCGGCGATACACGGCTCGTCGGATGACGACCGGAACGAAGCGATACCCGCCGCGCACGATCACGTTGCGGAGGAACTGGCCGGGCGTGACGAACCCGTCCGCCAGCAGTCGGCGCTGCAGGGCCAGCTCGCTGCGGAACAGGGACAGGCCACCTCGCCGGTTGTATGCACCGGAGTCGACCCTGTACATGACCAGCGGTTCGGGCAGGTTGCGCACGGTGGCGCCGGCCATGATCATTCGCGCGAACAACCAGTAGTCCTCCATCAGCGGAAGATGGCGGTAGCCGCCTGAGGCCTCGACCGCCGACTTGCGATACACCACGGTGGGGTGGTTGAACGGGTCGCGGAATCTGGCCTGACGGCTGATTTCGGCCTGCCCGACCGGCGGAACCCGGCGGCCGAGGATCTTGTCGAGCTCGTTGAATTCGAGCATGCCCGTTCCGACCAGGTCGCAGCCCGCTTCGATGGCGGGCAGCTGCCGGGCGAATCGTTCCGGCAGCGAGATGTCGTCGGCATCCATTCGGGCGACCACGTCGAACCGGCAGGCGGCCAGCCCGCGGGTCAGCGCGACGGCCAGACCCACGTTGACGTCCAGGTCGACCCGGCGAACCTCCACCGGGGAAGCGTCGATGGCCGTGCTGATGGCCTCGGCCAGTGCCGGGCTGATCGGGCCGTCCCGTACCAGAACCACCTCGGTCGGGCGACGGGTCTGGTCGGTGACGGCGCTGGAGAACGCCCGGGTGAAGTACTCGGGTCGGTCCCCCAGGTAGACGGGCAGCAGCAGGGAGAAGGGCAGTCCGGGGCTCGTCACGACGAGGCCCTGGCCGGACCGGCCTCCGCCGCCTGGACGGACTCGCTCACCCGGCCGAACCCGGCCAGCACCTGGGCGTTCGTGGCCGGTCGGGTGGTGAGGCCTTCACGCAGGCCCTCCCGGAGGCCGTGCCGGAGCGTGGCCCGGTCTGCGGAATGCACGAAAGTACTGATCCAACTGCGGGCCGTCGCTCCGGCGTAGAGCACCCGCTCGAAGGGGGACAGTGCCGGCGAGAGGCGCAGCAGCCACAACTTGTTGCGCACCTCCAGCCGGAACCGGGGCCCGGGGTCGATGTTCGTCGAGCCGAAGACCTTGGTCTTGTGCACCACGATGCTGCGTCGGCTGAGGTATCCCGTCGACCCGCGCAGGATCCGGGCGGTGTACTCGAAGTCATCGTTCCAGAGGAAGTACCCGGCTACCGGCAGACCGTGCTCGGCGACCGCGCGCGCGTCGATCATGACCGACACGAACGACGCCGACCGAACCGGGTAGCAGTCGAACTCGCGGGCGCGCTCCAGGGATCGGCGCGCGGCGAACGGCCGTGCCCGTGGCATGTTCATCGGGTGTTCCCTGCCGTCGGTCCAGTGCACTGTCGACGCGAGGATCCTGGTGGACGCCGGAGCGTGCGCGCGCGCCGTCAGGAGCTCCGCGAGTGCGGTCTCGGTGGGCACGGTGTCATCGTCCATCAACCAGACCAGGTCCGCGCCGAGCGGCCCGACGGCCTCGGCCAGGCCGGCGGTGAAGCCGCCGGCCCCGCCGGTGTTCCGGTCGAGCACCACCAGGGTCACCTCGGGGTGCGCCGAGCGGACGGCCTCTGCCGTGCCGTCGGTGGAGGCGTTGTCGATCACCAGGACCTCATCGGGCCGGCGGGTTTGACCGGCCAGGGCGGCCAGGCTTTCCAGGAGCAGGTCGCGACGGTTGAAGGCCACGACCACGACCACGACCCTCACAGCAGGTAGGGCGGTCATCGGTTCGCTTCTTTCAGTGGGTCGCGGAGCTCGCCGATCCAGCCTGTCCGCGGTCGGCGGGCGGTAGGACGGGGACGGATGAGGAACCTCATCAGTCCCCATCCCAGCAGCAGGATCACGAGCAAGATGCCGGAAGCAACCTGCATCGGCCAGCCCGGTGCACGGAACGCAACAGTGACGACCTCGCCGGCGGAGTCTGCAGGGATGTCGATCCCCATCATGAAGTCGTTCACCAGCTCGGTCGAAAGCGTGCCACCGTCGACGACGTAGCCCGGCCAGGCGATTCTGCTCAGCGCGACCTCGCCGCCGTCCGGGCCGACCTCGTCGACACGGAAGCTGACGCCCATGTCGTCTTCGTTGAGCACGGTCACCTGGGTACCTTCCGAGTGCCACACGACGCTTCCCGCGCCCGCGACCGGTTCGTCCCGCACGATCAGCCTCGTGAGCTCGGTATCGGCGGCCACATGCCAGCCCTCAGGGGTGACAGACCATAATTCTTCTTCGACGGTGCTCTTAACGATCAGCACCGAGCTGACCCCGAGGTCGTCGGCGAGGTCCTGGCCGGTGTCAGTGTTTGAGTTGAACAGCTTAGGCAGGAGGTCGGCACAGGTGACGCCCTGATACTGCATGCACAGGGCATCACCATAGCCCGGGTAGAACACTGACGTGTAGGCGTTCTGCACGGGTGCGTCGGGGATATACCAGAGGTTGGCGACGGTCGTTTCCGGCCAGTCCGCGGAGTTGATCTGGGAGTTGAGCGGCCCGCCGACGACCAGTACGTCGCCCTCGGCCTCGGTCAGCAACGCGCGGTAGTCCTCGACAAGATGCGGGACCTGGTAGTCCAGTAGCGGCGCGGCGGGGTGCACCACGTGCTGGGGGTAAATGAAACCGACCGTGACGGCGATGGCGAGTCCGGGAACGATCCAGCCCTGCGCCTTTCGGCCCCGATCTCGCCAGCGGGCCGGCACAGCGGGCAGCCCCGTGGGCGAGCCAATTCGGTAGATAATCCACAACACGGCGACCACCCCGATGACGGCGGCCATGATGACCTTCGCATGCTGCGGCCCCTGGTAGACCGTGAGGACGCCGGCGAACACGGTGTAGCCGGCAGCCGCGAGGAAACGCCGCCGCGAGATGGTCTCGACCCTGGCGAGAGACATGCCGATCGCCAGGATGAGGAGCAGCGCGACTGTGAAGTACGGCATCATGCGCACCGGGATCCGGAGCGGGCCGACGTCGCTGGGCAACAATACGCCCAGCAGCGCCACGCCGAGCAACATGACCACACTGAGCCGGGTGGCCAGCAGAGGCATCAACCGGCGCCACGCGATGAACGCGAACAGCGGGAGCATCCAGCTCGTGTAGACCAGCGGAGCCGATGGGAAGTAAGCGCCGTACATGCCGACTTGCGGGATCCCGACCGCGGTCGCGGAGGCGACGAGACCGCTCAAGTCGACCGTAAGCAGGCCGGTGTTGACGATGTCCTGCCTGCGGCCGGATGTGGATGCCGTCAACAGGCCGGGCAGGTGCACAACGATGGCGAAGAATCCGGCACCGAACGCGATCAGGAATGCGCGGATGAACGAGGCCCGATGGCGGGCCACGAAGGCCTCGATGATGGTGGCGAGCAGGGCTATGGCGAGGAAGATCGTCGCGTGCACGTAGCCGATTCCGACGGTGCCGATGCACGCGAGGATCGCCAGGGTCGGTGATTTCGCCCAGAACACCGCCCGGCGGGTCAGGCCGAAGGCCAACGCCCACATACTCCACGCGAGCAGCCCGTTGACCCAGGTTGTGGCGTCCAGGTAAAACGTCACACCGGCAAAAGGAACGGCGGCGGCCACCGCGGCCGACCAGGCCCTGGTGACCTGGAAAGTGCGGGCGAGCAGGTATGTACCTAGGGAGCCTGCCACGAGGCAGATCACTTTCACAACCGTGGAGAAGACCAGGGCGTTACCCGCCCAGTGCGACCAGAGACCCACTAGCCACAGGACAGGGCTGAAGATACCCCAGGCCCCCTCGGCTAGGTAGTTACCTGACTGCCAGACCAGGGGGTTGATCAGCGACCAATTACCCTCCAAAATGCGGGTACCGATCTCGTACCACTGGCCGAATGCGCCCGCCTGAGTGTCATCGACGAAGTAGTATCCACGGTTCACGAGGAGAGGGAGAGCCGCCCCGAGGAGGACGGCAGCGACCACAACGGCAGGCCACAGGTATCTCGACTTGACCAAACTAAATGCCCTATCTCTTCTATTCGGCGGCGATCGCCCAGCCGGAATCCGGCGTCACGGCGCACATACCCGCGTTCAGGCAGGGTGCCACGCAGGCGGTGAAGATCGAAAATTCCGCGCCACCGCGGAGCGAGCCGCTCACCCATTGTCGCGCAGGGCAGCTGGGTAATCGCAACGCACGGTCCTCTCAGGCCCACCCGGTATCGTAAGGGCACTGTTCTTCCGAAGAAACGAGCAACACTTTAACCATGACATCTGATGCAGCCGTGCCCTCGAAGTCTCCACTCGTCTCGATCGTCATCCCCGCCTACAACAACGCGGACTACCTCGACGAGACCATGAAGAGCGTGCTCGGCCAGACGTATACCAACCTCGAGGTGATCGTCTCCGACCACGCGTCCATCGACGACACCTGGGCCGTCATGCAGCGTTACAGCGCCGACCCTCGCGTCACCCTGCTGCACACCGAGGGTGGCGGCGGGGCGCTGCGCAACTGGAACCGAGTGAGCCAGGCGGCCACCGGCGAGCTGATCAAACTCGTCTGCGGCGACGACCTGCTCTACCCCACCATCGTCGCCCAGCAGGTTGCCGCGCTCATGAACGAGCCCGGCGCCGTGCTGACCGCCTCCCCGCGTGACATCGTCGACGCCAACGGCGCACCGGTGCTGAAGAACCGTGGCCTGGCCGGCCTGATCGGTGTGCACGACGGCGCCGTCGCCGTGCGGAAGACCATCACCCAGGGCACCAACATCTTCGGCGAACCCGGCTGCGTGATGATGCGCCGGAGCGTTCTGGAGAAGGTGGGCTGGTGGGATTCGCGCTGGCCGTACCTGATCGACGAGACCTCTTATTCGATGGTCCTGCTCGAGGGAAAGTTCGTCGGCGTACCCGGCAGCCTGGCCGGCTTCCGCATCTCCGACAGCCAGTGGAGCGTGCGCCTGGTCGCCGAGCAGGCCGAGCAGGCTATCGGCTTCCACAACTGGATGGCCAAGACTCGCCCCGACGTCGTGTCCAGCACCGACCGGCGGATCGGCAACACCCGCGCCAGGGTGATGGCCCAGGTGCGCCGGCTCGCCTACATCTGGCTCGGCCGTCGCATGTCCAAGGCGGTGACGACGGATGCCGCAGCCAACTGACCCGGCCGACGAAACGGCCCGTGTGATAGGTTCTGAACCCGTGACACTCCCCTCTGCAGAACCCGACGTCGCCGACCACAGCATCTCGATCGTCATCCCCGTCTATCAGGGAGAACGTACCCTCACCGGCGTTCTCGAGGAGATCGAACCGCTCACCCGGCTGAGCATCACCCCTGATGGCTACAGCTTCCAGGTCGAAGAGGTCCTGCTGGTCTTCGACCACGGTCCGGACGACTCGGCGTCGATCATCCGCAGCGTCACCGACAGGTTCCCGTTCGCCCGCGGCATCTGGCTGAGCAAGAACTTCGGCCAGCACGCGGCGACCCTCGCCGGCATGGCGTCCTCCGGCGGCGACTGGATCGTCACCCTCGACGAGGACGGCCAGCACGACCCCCGCGCCATCGGCGGGATGCTCGACACCGCCATGCGCGAGCAGGCCAGCGTCGTCTACGCCAAGCCGACCAACCCGGCCCCGCACGGCCCCGTGCGCAACGCGGCCTCGAAGACCGCGAAATACCTGCTCACCAAGCTGTCCGGCACCGGCGCGGCCGCCGACTACCAGAGCTACCGGCTGATGCTGGGCAACATCGGGCGCAGCGTCGCCGCCTACGCCGGCTCCGGGGTCTACCTCGACGTCGCCATCGGCTGGGTCGCCTCCCGCGTCACGACCTCCCCGGTCGAACTGCGCGAGGAAGGTGAACGCAGCTCCGGCTATTCGGCCCGACGACTGTTCTCGCACTTCTGGCGCATGATCCTCACCACCGGCACGAGGGGGCTGCGGATCGTCAGCGGCCTCGGCGTCATCTTTGCC
Source organism: Cryobacterium sp. TMT4-31 (assembly GCF_004403385.1). Taxonomy (NCBI): domain Bacteria; kingdom Bacillati; phylum Actinomycetota; class Actinomycetes; order Micrococcales; family Microbacteriaceae; genus Cryobacterium; species Cryobacterium sp. TMT4-31. The sequence continues at coordinate 20,316 of NZ_SOGI01000072.1, read as the reverse complement.
GTGATCGGTGTGATCTTCGCTGTCGTCATCTTCATCCAGCGCCTCGCCGGCGACATCGCCATCCAGGGCTGGGCGTCGCTGAGCGTCCTGGTGCTGCTGAGCGCGGGGTTCATCCTGTTCTCCCTGGGCATCATCGCCGAGTACATCGGCATCAACGTGAACATGGCCATGGGCAAGCCGCCGTACCTCATCACGACCGACCCGGCGGATGGGCCTCTCGGGCGGACGCGCAAAGCGGCCAAGTGACCACCTACGTCTGGGTGATCGGGGCCCGCGGCCTGCTCGGCGGCGCCACGGCCGCCGCGATCAGCCGTCGCCCCGGCTGGGTGCTGCTGAACGCAGAACCGCTGCCGTGGGCCGATGACGACGCCCTGGCGGCCGCCGCCGCGGCGACCGCCGCCCGGCTGCTCGAGACCGCCGCAACCGAGCGCACGAACTGGGCGGTGCTCTGGCTGGCCGGAAACGCCGTCACCTCCACACCCCCGGCTGCGATCGATCGGGAACTGCGTCAGCTGCGCCTGGTGCTGGACGCTGTCGGTACCGCCGCCGCCCACCAGGGCACCTCCGGCGCCGGCGCCGTGTTCTACGCGTCCTCGGCCGGCGGCGTGTACGGCGGTTCGGCGCATCCGCCGTTCAACGAAAACAGCGCACCGGTGCCGATCTCGGGCTACGGACGGTTCAAGCTCGACGCCGAGGCGAGCCTGTTCGCCTTCTCCCGGGCCAGCGGGGTCTCGGTGCTCGCCGGCCGGATCGCGAACCTGTACGGGCCCGGCCAGAAGCTGGGCAAGATGCAGGGCCTGATCTCGCACCTGGCCAAGGCCCAGTTCTCACCCAAGCCGGCGTCGATCTTCGTGCCGCTGGAGACCATGCGGGACTACATTTTCGTGCGTGACTGCGCCGAACTCGTCGTGGACTGCGTCGCCAGGCTGCTCGAGGTCACCGCCGCCACCGGACGCACCGAGGTGATCAAGAACCTCGCCTCGGGTCAGGCCGTGACGATCAGCAACCTGCTCGGCCAGATCCGCAGCCTCGCCAAGGGCCAGCCGAACGTGATGCTGGGCTACTCGGCCGAGGCCTCGATGCAGGGCCTGGATCTGCGTATCACCTCGACGGTGTGGCCCGACCTGGACCGGCGGCAGCTGACCAGTCTGCCCGCGGGGATCAAGGCCACCATGGACGACGTCCTCGCCCACATCCAGTCCGGCGGCTGACACCCCGCCCAGGCGGCGTCGCCGTCCAGATGCCGCAAAAGGCCCCATGGAACTCATCCATGGGGCCTTTAGCCGTGATTCGGCCGGCTGTTAGTCGGTCTTGAGCAGCCCGTTCAGGTAGACGCCGTAACCGCTCTTGGCGAGCGGGGCGGCGAGACGGCTCAGCTGGGCGTCGTCGATCCAGCCGGCGCGCCAGGCGATCTCTTCGATGCAGCCGATCTTGTGGCCCTGGCGGTCTTCGATGACGCGCACGTATTCGGAGGCCTGCATCATCGATTCGAAGGTGCCGGTGTCCAGCCAGGCGGTGCCGCGGTCCAGGACCTGCACGTGCAGGTTGCCCTGGTTGAGGTAGCGCTCGTTGACGGTGGAGATCTCCAGCTCGCCGCGGGCGCTGGGTTCGATGGACTTGGCGATCTCGACGACGGAGTTGTCGTAGAAGTACAGTCCGGGCACGGCGTAGTTGCTCTTGGGCTTGGTCGGCTTCTCTTCGATCGACACGGCGGTGAAGTCGTCGTCGAACTCCACGACTCCATAGGAGGTGGGGTTGGACACGTGGTACGCGAAGATCAGGGCGCCGTCGATGTCGGCGTTGTTGCGGAGCGCCGAGCCCAGGCCGGCGCCGTGGAAGATGTTGTCGCCCAGCACCAGGGCGACGCTGTCATCGCCGATGAAGTCCTCACCGATGGTGAACGCCTGCGCGAGGCCGTCCGGGGAGGGCTGCACGGCGTATTCGAGGCGGAGGCCGAGCTCGCTGCCGTCGCCGAGGAGGGCCTTGAACTGGTCGTTGTACTCGGGGGTGGTGATGATGAGCACCTCGCGGATACCGGCCATCATCAGCGTCGAGAGGGGGTAGTAGATCATCGGCTTGTCGTAGATGGGCATCAACTGCTTGGAGATGCCCTTGGTGATCGGCCAGAGGCGGGTTCCTGAGCCTCCGGCGAGAATGATTCCGCGCATGGTCTAGTTCCGTTCGTTGAGCGACTGGTAGTAGGCGCGGGCGGCGTCCCAGGTGGGCAGCAGTCCGCTCGCGGCGGCCTCGGCGAGGCTGGGTGCGTCGGTGTCTTTCGGGGAGAGCAGCAGCTCTCCGGCCGAGGACGGGAAGATCAGGCCGACCTCGTCATCGAGCGGGTTGATCCCGTGCTCGGCGCCGGCGGTGTAGGTGGAGGAGACCAGGTAGCTCACGGTGGCCTTGTCGGTCAGGGCGACGAAAGCGTGGCCGAGGCCCTCGGAGATGTAGACGGCCTTACGGTCGACGTCGTCCAGCAGTACGGAGTCCCACTGGCCGAAGGTGGGCGAACCGACCCGGATGTCGACGATGAAGTCGATGATCGCACCGTGCGTGGCGGTGACGTACTTGGCCTGGCCCGGCGGGATGTCTGCGAAGTGGATGCCGCGCACGACGCCGCGGCTGGACATGCTGGTGTTGGCCTGACGCAGGTCCAGCGGGTGCCCGACCGCCTCGGACAACTTGTCGAAGCGGTACCACTCGAGGAAGACTCCCCGGTCGTCCCCGAACTGCTTGGGGGTCACCTCGTAGGAATCGGGGACGGAGAGTTCACGAATCTGCACGTTTGCCAGCCTAGCAAGGCGTGTCCAGTAGAATCGCGGAGGCACCTTTACGCAAACGGAATGGTCACGTATATATATGAAGATCCTCGTCACCGGCGGAGCCGGGTTCATCGGCTCGAACTTTGTTCGTCGCACCCTGCAGGACGCTTACCCGGGCCTGGAAGGCGCCGAAGTCGTCGTCCTGGACGCCCTCACCTACTCCGGCAACCTGGAGAACCTGGCCCCCGTGGCCGATTCCGACCGCTACACCTTCGTCGAGGGCGACATCCGCGACGGCGCTCTGCTGGACACCCTGTTCCCGGGCCTCGACGCCGTGGTGCACTTCGCCGCGGAATCCCACGTGGACCGCTCCGTGCGGGACGCCTCGATCTTCGTCGAGACCAACGTGCTCGGCACCCAGCAGCTGCTCGACGCGGCACTGCGCAACAACCTGCCCAGGTTCGTGCACGTGTCCACCGACGAGGTCTACGGCTCCATCGCCGAAGGCTCCTGGAACGAGGAGCGCGCCCTCGAGCCCAACTCGCCGTACTCCGCGTCGAAGGCCGGCAGCGACCTGCTCGCCCGCAGCTACCACCGCACCCACGGCCTGAACGTGTCGATCACCCGGTGCTCGAACAACTACGGCCCGTACCACTTCCCCGAGAAGGTCATCCCGCTGTTCGTAACCAACCTCATCGACGACCTGCACGTTCCCCTCTACGGCGAGGGCAACAACATCCGTGACTGGCTGCACGTGGACGACCACACCCGCGCCATCGCGATGGTGCTGGTCTCCGGCCGCGCCGGCGAGATCTACAACATCGGCGGCGGTACCGAGCTGACCAACGTCGAGCTCACTCAGCTGCTGCTGGACGCCACCGGCAAGGACTGGTCCTACGTGGACCGGGTCGCCGACCGTCTCGGCCACGACCTGCGCTACTCCGTGGACATCTCCAAGATCCAGGCCGAACTCGGCTACTCCCCCGAGGTGCCCTTCGAGAAGGGCCTGGCCGACGTGGTGCAGTGGTACCGCGACAACCGCTCCTGGTGGGAACCCCTCAAGGCCCGCGCGGCGTTGAGCTGAGCCTGCTGACATGACCCGTTATCTGATCGCCGGCGCGGCCGGGATGCTCGGCCGCGACCTGCAGGACGCCCTCTCCGACCGTGATGTCACGGCCGTGGACCGCAGCGAGCTGGACATCACCGACCTCGCCGCCGTTCAGAAGGCCGTCACCGGCCACGACGTGATCATCAACGCCGCCGCGTACACCGCGGTGGACGCGGCGGAGGAGAACGAGGCCGCCGCGTATGCGGTGAACGCCATCGGCCCGCGCAACCTCGCGATCGCGGCCGCCGCCAGCGGTGCGAAGCTCGTGCAGATCTCCACCGACTACGTCTTCGACGGCACCGGCAGCACGCCGTACCCCGAAGACACCGCGATCGACCCGCTCAACGCGTACGGCCGCACCAAGGCCGCCGGTGAACAGTTCGTGCTCACCGAGAATCCCGCCGGCAGCTACATCGTGCGCACCGCGTGGCTCTATGGCGCACACGGCCCCAACTTCGGCCGCACCATGCTCACCCTCGCCGCGGGCCGGGACACCGTCTCCGTCGTCGCCGACCAGTTCGGCCAACCCACCTGGACCGTCGACCTGGCCCGCCAGATCGTGGCGATGCTCGACGCCGACGCGCCAGCCGGCATCTACCACGGCACCAACGCCGGGCAGACGAACTGGTTCGGGTTCGCCAGGGCCGTGTTCGCCAACGCGGGCCTGGACCCTGACCGGGTGCTACCCACCGACGGCCGCACGTTCGTGCGTCCGGCACCACGACCGTCGTACTCGGTACTCGGGCACGACGCCTGGTCCGCTGCCGGCCTGGCCCCGATGCGGCCCTGGACCGAGGCCCTCGAGGACGCCTCGACCCACGGCGCTTTCACCCCGTCATGATCACCCTCCGGGTCATCGTCGACCAGATGGTCTCGCCCGTTCCCGGCGGGCTCGGCCGGTACACCGAGGAACTCACCCGGTCGCTGATCGCCACGGCGCCAACCGACTGTGCGGTCGAAGGCATCGTCTCGGCCACCTCGGCGGAGCACTACGACCAGATCACCGACGCCCTGCCCGGCCTGGCGGGCCTGCACAAGATGGCACTGGCGCGCCGCGAACTCGCCGCGGCCTGGCAGCTCGGTGTGGCGACCTCGGCCGGCCGCGGCCTCGTGCACGCCCCCGGCCTGTTTGCTCCGCTGCACCGGCACGACAGGGTCAGGGACGAGACCCAGGTCGCCGTGACGGTGCACGACGTGCTCGCCTGGACGCATCCGGAGTCGTTGACCCCGACCACCGTCTCCCGAACCAAGCTGATGCTCAAACGCGCCCGCAAGCACGCCGACGCCATCGTGGTGCCCAGCCACGCCCTCGCCGACCAGCTCGGCGAGATCATGGACTTCGGCGACAGGGTGCGGGTGATCGGCGGGGCCGTCAGCAGCGGCCTGGTGCTGCCGACGAATTCCGCCGCCGCCGAAGCCATGGCCGTGGCCCTGGGGCTGCCCGACGAGTACATCCTCACCGCCGGCACCCTGGAACCGCGCCGCGCCGTGACCGCCCTCATCACGGCCCTGGGCCGTCCGGGCGCCGCGGAGCTGCCGCTGCTTGTTGTCGGACCGGATTCCTGGGGTGAGCTGACTCTCGCGTCGGTGGCCGACGAGGCCGGCCTCGCCCCCGACCGGGTGCGCGCGCTGGACGGCCTGACCGACCAGCAGCTCGCCCTGGTGATCTCGCGGGCGTCGGTCTTCGTCTACCCCAGCCTCGAGGAGGGCTTCGGCCTGCCGATCATCCAGGCTTTCCACTTCGGCACCCCGGTGATCCACTCGGATGCGCCGGCCCTGGTCGAGGCCGCCGGCGACGCGGGCTTCGTGGTGGAGCGTGACGACCCGGCCGGCTACCCCGATCGGCTCGCCGCCGCCCTGGACCGGGTGCTTGGCGACACCGCCCTCGCCGACAGGTTGCGCATCTTCGGCGGCGACAGGGCCAGGGCGTTCAGCTGGCGGGACACCGCCGAACGCGTCTGGCAGTTGCACGCCGACCTCTGAGCCCATCGGGCCCGATCAACGGCTCAGGGTCAGGGTGCGGGGGTCTCCGTGACCGGGTTCAGCGCGGCGTCGATCAGGCCGGCGATGTAGTCGTAGTCGGGGTCTGTCGGGTCCACGTTGTTGGCCGGCACCAGTTCGACGGCGCCCACCGGGAGTTCCTTGGTCTTGGCCGCGAGGCGGGTGAAGTAGCCGAGCATGCCCTGGGGCACGTCGGTCTTGACGACCTCCTGGCCGGCCTGGGCCACACCCTGGAACTTGGTGAGGACGTTGCCCGGGTTGAACTGCTGCAGGATCGCCTCCTGCAGAACCCGCTGGCGGGACATCCGGTCGTAGTCGCTGGTGCCGTGCCTGGCGCGACCGTACCACAGGGCGGTGAAACCGTCCATGTGCTGCGGACCGGCCTCCACCCAGCCTTCCACGTCGCTGAGGTCGTCTTCCTGGCCGCCGATGGGCAGCCGCTCCGCCACGGTGATGTCCACGCCGCCGAGGGCGTCGATGAGCTGAGAGAAGCCCTGCATGTCGATGAGGACGTAGTACTGGATGGTGAGCCCGGTGACGCCGCTGGCGGCGTCACGCATGGCCTCGATGCCGGGTTCGCTGCCCTCGGCCACCGCGTTGGGGTACATCTCCGGGCTCTTGAGCTCCACCTCGGTGTAGATCGAGTTGAGCTGGCAGACGTCCACGTCGCAGACGCCGTCGTAGCCGTAGCCGTCCGGGTACGAGGCGTACAGGGGGGAATCCTCCGGGAACGGCACGTACTCGAGGTCGCGAGGGATGCCGATGATGTCGGCCTTGCCGGTCTCGGCGTCGATGCTGACCACCGAGGTGCTGTCCGGGCGCATGCCCAACCGGTCGGAACCGGCGTCGCCGCCGAGCAGCATGATGTTGTACCGGCCGTCGACCGGCGGCTCCGACGGGCCGGCCGCGAACACCGACGACAGGAACCCGCTGGCCGTCGTGGCAACGTAGGCGCCGTAGGAGGCGGTTCCGGCCACAGTGACCATCACCACTGTCGCCAGTCCGGCGATGAACGGCCGGGCCTTGGGCCGGGCCTTCACGAGGCGGGTCAACCGGATGGTGTCGAAGGTCAGGACCACCCAGACCAGGGCGTAGAACACCATCACGATGGCGAGGATCCACAGTCCGATCGAGTTGGTGGCCACGGTGAGCAGGATCTCGGGGTTCAGCGCGTAGACGATGCCGGCGATCACGCCGAGGCCGAGCAGACTCAGGCTGGCGCGCAGTCCGAACCGGCCGAGGCCGCGGCTTCCCGCGAGTACCTGGGCGGAGCCGGGCAGAAGGATGTTGAGGACCACGAGCCACCAGGCCCGGCGGGTCATGACCTGCCTGGAGCCGGAATTCGGGTGCCGGATCGGGCTGCTGGCGCTCGTCATAGTTTCGCTTGCAGGGCCGTGTTCTTCTGCTCCACCTGCTCGGCCAGCTGGTCGGCGTAGCCTTGCAGCTTGAGGCGCAGCGCGTCATCCGCCGTCGCCAGGATCTTGATGGCGATCAGGGCCGCGTTGCGCGCGCCGCCGATCGAGACCGTCGCGACGGGAACGCCGGCCGGCATCTGCACGATCGATAGCAGTGAGTCCAGTCCGTCCAGGCGGCCCAGCGGCACCGGAACGCCCACGACGGGAAGCGTGGTGACCGCGGCGAGCATGCCCGGCAGGTGTGCGGCGCCGCCGGCGCCGGCGATGATCACCTTGAGGCCGCGGCCCCAGGCTTCGGCGCCGTAGCGCATCATCTTTTCCGGCGTGCGGTGCGCTGAGACCACCTGCACCTCGTGGGCGACACCGAATTCGGCCAGCATGGCCGCGGCGTCGCTCATGACGTTCCAGTCGGAGTCCGACCCCATCACGACGCCGACGAGCGCGGCTGAGGAGGGGGCGGACTCGGGGGCGGGAGTCGCGAGGTTGTCTGGCACGGTGACGATCTTAGGCTTTAGTCCTGAAAATATGCCGCAGTGGCACGCGCCTGGTAGCTGACCGAGTCCAGATCGGGCCCGGATGCCGTCACGTGGCCGATCTTACGTCCGGGGCGGGGGTCCTTGCCGTAGTTGTGCACCTTGACCGTCGGCTGCTCGGCGAACGCGGCCGGGTACCGGGCCGCCATGCTTCCCTCGGCGGGGCCGCCGAGGACGTTGACCATCACCGACCAGGGGTCCCGGAGCGCCGTGTCGCCCAGCGGCAGGTCGAGCACTGCTCGCAGGTGCTGTTCGAACTGACTCGTGGTGGAGCCGTCGATCGACCAGTGACCGCTGTTGTGCGGCCGCATCGCGAGCTCGTTGACCAGCAACCGGCCGTCGGTGGTTTCGAAGAGTTCCACGGCGAGCACCCCGGTGACACCGATGCCCTCGGCCACCCGCTCGGCGATGTCGGCGGCGAGCGCGCTGAGCCGGCCGGCCGACTTCGGTGCCGGCGCGATGACCTCGGCGCAGACGCCGTTCTGCTGCACGGTCTCGACGACGGGCCAGATCGCGATCTCACCGGACGGGCGTCGCGCGACGACCTGGGCTAGTTCGCGGCGGAAGTCGACGAGCTCCTCGACCAACAGGTCGCCGCCGTTGGCGTCTTCGGCGAGCGCGAGGAACCAGTCGTCGGCCTCGTGGGCGTGGGACACCACGCGCACCCCCTTGCCGTCGTAGCCGCCCCTGGCTGTCTTCACGACGGCCCGGCCACCGTGATCGGCGAGGAACTGCGCCAGAGCGTCCGCGTCGGCCACCCGCGCCCAGTCGGGGACGGGCAGGCCCAGCTCGGTCAGGCGTTCCCGCATGAGCAGCTTGTCCTGGGCGTAGAGCAACGCGTCGGGTCCGGGGTGCACGCTGATGCCCCGGTTCACCAGTTCGCGGAGGATCACCTGCGGAACGTGTTCGTGGTCGAAGGTCACCACGTCGACGGTCTCGGCGAAGGCGAGGACGGTGGCCAGGTCGCGGTAGTCCCCCACCGACACCGCGGCGAGGTGCGCGGACATTCCGTCGGCCTCGGCCAGGACCCGGAGGTCGAGGCCGAGGTTCACCGCGGCGGGGATCATCATGCGGGCCAATTGGCCTCCGCCGATCACACCAACGATCGTTCTCATTTGTTCACCAATTTCTGTGCGACCGTTCATCCGAGGGGCCGGGAACTCCCAGGATGAGGAATATGCCGGGACGTAGACTGCGAGAGAAGCGCGTTTTCTCGCTACACGTTCCATTTTCACCTATCGGCCGGACGGATGCATGTCGAGAACAACCTTCAGCAGGTACCGGGTGCTGGCGTTCGCGACCCAGCTCGCGAAGTTCGGCATGGTCGGACTCGTCGGCTTCGCGGTGGACATCACAGTGTTCAATCTGCTGCGGGCCACCGTCTTCTCCCCAGAGGCCCTCGCCTCCGGCCCGATCTGGGCGAAGGTCGTCTCGACGGTCCTCGCCATCCTGGCCAACTGGGTCGGCAACCGGTACTGGACCTTTTCGAAGGACCGCCGGTCACAGACCCTGCGTGAGGGCCTGGAGTTCTTCGCGGTCAGCCTCGTCGGTATGGGAATCGGGCTGGCCTGCCTGTGGGTGAGCCACTACGTTCTCGGGTACACCAGCGTCATCGCCGACAACATCTCCTCGAACGTGATCGGCCTGCTGCTCGGAGCCGTCTTCCGCTTCACCCTGTACAGGTACTGGGTCTTCTCACCGTCCCGCCGGGACGCCACTGCGGTGCCCACCGGCACGGCGGCCACCGGTCCGGTGACCACCAGCACGGCAGCGCTGCGGCTACAGTCCCGCGCGGAGGCCGAATTCGTCACCGAGCGCTGACTGCTCCTGCCGGCGCGAGGCCATCACGCTCTGTGACTGCTCCATCAGGTCCTGCAGCACCTGCTGCACGAGGTCGGCGTCCGGCACGTCCCGCAGCGACAACGGCTGTTCCAGCCCCGAATTGATCCGCACCGTCCCGGACCGAAACAGCGACTGCAGCCAGTTCTTGCGCACGGTGACGTCGTAGCCCCTGCTGTGCAGCAGTTCCTGCCGCTCGTGCACGAAGATGCCGTGCACGAAGATGATCCGGCGGCTGGTCACCGTGTACCGCCGGGTGAGCCAGGACACCAGCGGCAACAACCAGAGCAGCACGACGACCAGGCCGGCGCCGACCAGGAGCATCACGTTCTGCCACGGCTCGGCCAGGCTTCCGGAGTAGTAGCCGGTCACGCCGCACGCGCCGATCAGGAACAGGGTGGGCCAGAACAGCGCCCTGGCGTGCGAGCGGAGCCGGGCGATGACCACCTCTGGCGCCGTCGTCGGCACGCCGGGCATCACTTGCGCTGGGTTGGTCATATACCCATTAATACCTCAGATTCAGTACCGCAGATGGGTCACGTCCCCCGCGGCGACGGCCTGTAGTTCGCCGTTCGTCTGGTCTTCCACGATCAGCCGGCCGTCCCCGTCCAGCCCGACGGCGGTGCCCACCAGGTCCTGCCCACCGGGCAGTTCGACGCGCACCGCGGCGCCCAGGGTGCCGCACAGGGCGGACACCTCGGCGTGCAGGCCGCTGGCCACGGGATCCGCACCGGCGGCGAGGAAGTTCGCGGTGAGGCTCCGCAGCGCGTCGAGGTACGCGGCGAGCACCTCGTCGGCGTTCGGGATGCTACCGGTGACGAGCATCAGCGAGGTGGACGTGAGGGTGGGCAGGTCGTGCTCGTCCAGGCTCAGGTTCAGTCCGGTGCCGATGCACAGGCCGCTGGCATCCGGCAACAGCTCCGAAAGGATGCCGGAGACCTTGTAGCCGTCGATGAGCACGTCGTTGGGCCACTTCAGCGTCACCTCGTGCCGGGGTGCCTCCTCGTCGCCGGGCGGCGGCGCCGCGGCCTGCACGACCGAACGCACGGCCTGGGTCATGGCCGCGCCGGCGAGCAGGGGAAACCAGCCGTACCGGTTCGGCGGCAGCCGGCCGCTCTCCAGCCGTGGTCGCAGCAGCACCGAGATGGCCAGCGATTTGCCGCTGGGCGCCAGCCAGGTGCGGCCGAGCCGTCCGCGGCCGCTGGTCTGGTTGTCGGTGACGATGACCGACAGGTCGGGCCAGGCCGACGAATCAGGGCCCGTGGCCCGGGTCACCAGCACATCGTTGGTGGAGCCGGCCTCGTCGAGGTACTCGAACCGTGCCCCGATGCCGCGGCTGATCGGAAATTCCATGCTGACGCCTCTTCTCACACCCCGCGGGGATCATAACTCCTGCAATTCTGCCCAGGTTTGGTGGGGCACCGGGCCGACACGCTCTGGGGGCGGTGCGGGGTGAGGCCGGTAGAGTGAACGGCGTGACTGAGAACCCGACCGGACCCGACCTGTACACGACGGCTGGCAAGCTCGCCGACCTCAAGATGCGCTACCACGAAGCCGTGACCGCGAGCGGCGAGGCCGCCATCGAGAAGCAGCACGCCAAGGGCAAGATGACCGCCCGCGAACGGGTGGCCGAGCTGCTGGATCCGGGCTCGTTCGTCGAACTCGACGAATTCGTGCGGCACCGCACCGTCGCGTTCGGCATGGAGAAGAAGCGCCCGTACGGCGACTCCGTCGTCACCGGAACCGGCACCATCCACGGCCGTCAGGTGGCCGTGTACTCGCAGGACTTCACGATCTTCGGCGGTTCGCTCGGCGAGGTGGCCGGCGAGAAGATCATCAAGGTGATGGACCTGGCTCTCAAGACCGGGGTGCCCATCATCGGCATCCTCGACTCCGGTGGAGCGCGCATCCAGGAGGGTGTCGTGGCCCTGGGCAAGTACGGCGAGATCTTCCGCCGCAACACCGCCGCATCCGGCGTGATCCCGCAGATCTCGATCATCTGCGGCCCGGCGGCCGGCGGCGCCGTGTACTCCCCCGCCCTGACCGACTTCGTGATCATGGTCGACAAGACCAGCCAGATGTTCGTCACCGGCCCCGACGTGATCAAGACCGTCACCGGCGAAGACGTGGGCATGGAGGAACTTGGCGGCGCGCTGACCCACAACACCATCTCCGGTGTGGCGCACTACCTGGCCAGTGACGAGTCCGACGCCCTCGATTACGCGCGCACCCTGCTCGGCTTCCTGCCGGACAACAACCTCGCCGAGCTACCCGTCTTCGACAGCGAGGTCGAACTCGAGACCACGGATTCCGACCTCAAGCTCAACACGCTGATCCCCGATTCGCCCAACCAGCCGTACGACGTGAAGACCGTCATCGAGCACATCGTCGACCACGGCGACTTCCTCGAGACCCAGCCGTTGTTCGCGCCCAACATCGTGGTGGGCTTCGCCCGCATCGAGGGCCGCAGCGTCGGCATCGTCGCCAACCAGCCCAACGCGATGGCCGGCACCCTCAACATCCAGGCCGGCGAGAAGGCCGCCAGGTTCGTCAGGTTCTGCGACGCGTTCTCGATCCCGATCCTCACCCTCGTCGACGTTCCCGGCTTCCTGCCAGGCACCGACCAGGAATGGACCGGCGTGATCCGTCGAGGCGCGAAGCTGCTCTACGCGTACGCGGAGGCCACGGTGCCGCTGGTCACCGTGATCCTGCGCAAGGCCTACGGCGGCGCCTACATCGTGATGGGCTCCAAGCAGCTCGGCGCCGACATCAACCTGGCCTGGCCGACCGCGGAGATCGCGGTCATGGGCGGCCAGGGCGCCGTGAACATCCTCTACCGTTCCGAGATCAAGAAGGCCGAAGCGGCCAACGAGGATGTCGCTGCCGTCCGCAGCCGGCTCGCCAACGAGTACACCTACAACGTGGCCAGCCCGTTCCTCGCCGCCGAACGCGGCGAGCTCGACGGGATCATCGAACCGTCCGCGACGCGGGTGTCCGTCGTCAAGGCGTTGCGGGCGCTGCGCACCAAGCGCGCCAGCCTGCCCGCCAAGAAGCACGGGAACATCCCGCTGTAGGCGGCGCTGCCATGACAGTCTCAGAGAACCGCGCCGGCTTCGACCCGGCCGAGCTCACCTTCGTCACGACGGGGGTCTCCGAACAGGAGGCCGCCGCGGTGACCGCCGTCCTGCGGGCCCTGCTGCGCGCCGAGTCGGACAACCTGCGGGCCACGCCGAACGGCCCCGCGAGCCCCTGGCAGGACAGCCAGCGGGCCATCAGGGCGCCGCTGCCGCGGGGCGACGAGCGCTGGCGGGGCTTCACGGCCTGAGCCGCACTCTGTTGTCCCCCTAAATGACGACTTTTCAGCGGATCACCGGGTCGGCATTATTGGTATTGCTGGGTGTTGCTCTCGGGCAACACGACCAATCATTCGCCGACTAGGGTAAGCAGGCGAATGTGTTGGGGGCGCGTCTAGGCGACATTCGGGTTGTCGCCCTGACACGGAAATGTCGGAAGGGGATCCACCCCCGGGTGGGTCCCCTTTCGCATGCCCGGTCAGTGCCGGCGGGTCGGCTGGCCGGCCGAGGCGCCCGGCGCGTGCACGGCCCGCGGGATCTCCAACCACAGGTCCACTTCTTCGTCGGGCGAGTCCTGGCCGAGGGCGCTCAGCCGCGGGTCAGGGCTGTTGATGCCCACCACGGTGATGGCGGTCCCCGAGCCGTCGGCCGCCGTCCTGGCGATGATCGTGGACGCCGTCGTGGCGGCCATGGCGTCGGCCAGAGTGTTCAGCACGACCTCCAGATCGGTGCCGGCCAGGTCGTCGATGCCACCCTCGTCGAGCAGGGTGACGATGGCGCCGCGCCGCCGCGCCGCCATCACCTCACGGCGTACGGCGTCGTTGAGCAGCCGGCGCCCGCGGATCTCGTCACGGATCGCGGCCTCCAGGTGCCGGCACTCCAGACGCTGCCCGTCGCTGAGCGTGCCGCGTTCCTGGATGATGCGGCGCAGCATCGGCGCCGCCAACCGGATGGTCTGGGCCAGGCGCACCTGACGCTCGTACAGGTGCGCTTCCTGCGCCGCCTGCCACTCGGTGGCCTCCCGTTCGGCGAGGCCGTACTGCCGCGCGTCCCGGCCCGCCTTGGCCAGCGCCCTGGCCAGCGTCACGGCCACGAACACCCACACGGCGCTGCCGATGACGCCCATCGACGCGAGGGAGCCCGCACCGGCCCAGACGACGGTGTGAGCGACGAGGAAGCCCACCCCGACCCAGGCGAGGGTCGCCCGCCTGCGCGTGGCCGTGATGGTCATCAGGGTGCCGACGGCGGCCACGTACCAGGTGGCGTAGCCGTTGTCGGGCACGGACCCGTCCAACTGGCTGCCCACGAGCAAAGGAACCGCGATGCACACGGCCACGTTGAAGAACCCCAACCAGTGCGACATCCGGGCCGGACTGGTCGGCCATAGGCTCGCCACGGTGGCCGCGGCGTAGAGCAGGATCGCGATCAGCGCGGGTACCGGCGACGCCGGCACATCCAGCGAGTAGAGGGCCAGGATCACGTGATAGGTCGAGAACAGGGCGGCCAGGGAGATGATCAGCCCTCGGGGGACGGAGATCATGCGCGGCCACCGCGCTCACTCAGCGGCCACTCGATCAGGATCGACGTGCCCCGGCCGGGGCTGCTGTTCACCTGGACGACGCCGCCGGCCTTCGCGACCCGCTCCCGGATCGAGATCCGCAGGCCCAGGCGTTCGCTGGGCACGGTGGCGGGGTCGAACCCGACACCGGAGTCGGCGATCTCGATGACGCAGCCGCCCAGCAGATTGGAGTTCATCCGCACCGACCTCGTCACCGGGTCGCCGGGGACACCGGCGTGCTGGATGCTGTTCACGATCGCCTGGGCGCTGGCGGCGTAGAGGGCCTCGCCCGCGTGCGCGGGCAGGCTGAGCCTCTCGGCATCGCAGTCGATGAACTCGATCGGCTCGTCGAACCGGTCCGCGATCTTGCGGATGCGTTCCTTGAGGGTGCTGAACAGGACCAGGCTGTCGTCGGTTGCGGGAAGCGAACCGGCCTCGGTGAGCCGGGCGATGGCGTCCTCCGCCATCGTGGCAGCCAGCTCGGCCGCCTTCGGCGTACCGGCTGCGGCGGCGGACAACAGGGCGGCGAGGACACTGTCGTGCACGAGAGAGTCCACCTGCACCCGTTCCACCTCGGTGGCGTGCTGGCGCACGGCGGCGGAGTACGTGGACAGCGCGTTGGTCTGCGCGATGTCGACCCCGGCGGTGGCCTGGCGCAGCATCGTGATGATGATCAGAATCACTTGGCCGAGCAGGATCGCGTAGACGGCGTCGAGGGCGCCGAGCATCGGATCGGCGCCGCCGCCTGCGGGCAGCACCCGCACGATGCCGTAGGCGATCGGAGCCAGGAAGGTGTAGGTCATCGCCCACCACTTGGAGAACGAGACGGCGGCGAAACCGGTCGCGACGGTGCAGAGATACCAGAGCCAAGGCTTGCCCTCGAGGGTGCCCTCCGGGGTATTCAGCATCGCCGGCCAGCCGATCAGGGCGACGAGGTACACCCCCGCGAACACGCCGCTGGTGACTCTGACGTACTTCTTCACCAGCGTGGCGATGATTGCCACGCCCAGGCCGCCGAAGATCGCGATACTGAGCGCCACCCCGAGACCGGGCTTGAGGCTGTCCAGCTGGCCGAGCATCGCCGGATAGGTCTGCAGGGCGAAGATCAGGCCCACGCCGCCGGCGGCCCGCGAGACCACCCGCTCGATCTGCGCGCGACTGATGGGCTTGCGCGGCTGCTTGGATTCGTTGAGGAGGTCGGCACCGAGCTGGTCGGGTGCGACACGGCGCGGCGACAGCCTGAACGACCGGACCGGCACGACCTCGGCCGGACTAGGAGCGCCCATCCCCGCCTTCCAGGTCGAGACCCGGCAGGATGCCGTCTTCCACGGCCCTGCGTAACAGGTCGACCTTCGTGGGCGCCGGGCGGCCCACCTCGACGTACTTCACGCGGATGCGGTCGAGGTACTCCCGGGCCGTGGAGTGGGCGATGCCCAGCTGCATCGCCACCATCTTCAGCGGCAGGCCGGAGGCGTAGAGGTGCAGCACGTCGCGTTCACGGCGGCCCAGTTGGGCCTTGGCGAAGTCCCGGTCGGCGTCGATGGCGGTGGCCCACTCGAGGTTGTTGAGCACGTCACCGCGGGCCACGGAGGCGACGGCGGCCATCACCGTGGTCGTCGGCGACGACTTGGGGATGACGCCGGCAGCGCCGGCGGCCAGGCCCTCACGGACCAGGGCGACCCTGTCGGCGATGCTGTGCACCAACACCGACGCGCCGGTACCGCGGGCCAGGTGCACGTTGTCGGTGACGAGGGACCCGTCGCCGAGGGACAGGTCGAGCACGATCACATCCACCGGGCGACCGGCGATGCCGTCGACGAGTTCGCGTACCGTCGCGGCCTCGAAGACCACCTCGAAGCCGGTGTTCTCACAGGCGGCCTTGAGGCCCAGCCGCACCGACTCATGGTCGTCGGCGATGCCCACGCGTACGGGGCGGTCGGCCAGGTCGGTCGCGGTGTCAGGCTCGGTCACGGTTGTCATCTCTCGTCTTCGTTCTTGGTGCTAAGACTAGCTATCTGGTGAGCAGGGCGACGGCTTCGACGTGGTGGGTGTTGGGGAACAGGTCGAAGGCGCGCAGGCTCCGCAGCGTGTACCCGAGCCCGGCGAAGAGGGCGACGTCGCGGGCCAGGGCCACCGGATCGCAGGCGACGTAGACCACCTGGGCCGGCGCGAGGAACGCCAGGGTGTCGACGACTTCGCCGCCGGCGCCGGATCGCGGCGGGTCGAGCACCACGGTGGCTGCCTGCAGACGGGCCCGTTCGGCAGCGTCGGCGTCGCGGGTGAGTCCGGTCAGGAATGTGTCCACCCTGCCGGTCTGCGCGGTGGCGCCGACCCACTCGGCGAGGTTAGCGCCGGCGTTCTCGGTGGCCTGGGCGTCGCTCTCCACCGAGGTGATGCGCACGTCGGAACCGAACCTGTCGGCGACGGCGGCGGCGAGCAGCCCCACACCGCCGTACAGGTCGAGGTTGGCGGCCTTGGGGTCGAACAGGTCCGGGTCGATGGCGTCCTGCACGGCGGCGAACAGGGTCTCCGCGGCACGCGCGTGCACCTGCCAGAAACCGGCGGCGTCAAGCCGGAACTCACGGTCGCCGACCCGCTCGGTGATCGGTTTGGGCGCGGTGCGGCGCCGGCGGCCCTTGGCGTCCTGCTCGGCGACCAGGATCTGCACTTCACCGACGCTGGGGGCGACGACGTCGACGGATGCGGCGCCGGCGAACAGCTTGTCCAGCGGCGCGGCCATTTCGAGGGCGTGTACGGCCAGCGGCAGGTCGTCGACGGGGATCACCCGGTGCGAGCGGGCGGCGTACGGGCCGACGATGCCGGTCTCCGTGACATGCAGGCGCACCCGGGTGCGCCAGCCGGTGCCGTCCATGGCGTCGCCCGGCGAAGCATCCGCTGCCACCGGCACGGCCTCGACGGTGACATCGCTGTCGAGTCCGGCCATCCGGTGCAGTGCATCGGTGAGGACCTGGCGCTTGAGCTCGCGCTGGTGGCCCAGTTCGATGTGGCCGAATTCGGCGCCGCCGGCACGGTCGGCAGGGTCCCGGTCGATGGCCGCTGCGGCCCAGATGTGCGGCTGACGTTCGGGGGCCGCGTCCAGGACCTCGACGGTCTCGGCCCGCCAGAAGCTCTTCTTGTTCGCGTCGGTGAGCCTGACGCGCACCCGTTCACCCGGGAGGGTGTCGCTGACGAAGACCACACGGCCCTCGTGCCGGGCAACGAAGATGCCGCCGTGGGCTACGTTGGTGATATCGAGGTCGAGTTCGGTGCCGATCTCGCCCTCTGGAGTGCTCTGACTTGCCTGACGATTAGTGTTGGTGCCCATTGAATGAGCATCCCACATCTGCCTGCCGCCTGAAGGGTTCCATGCGCCTCTACCTCGCCTCCACCTCCCCCGCCCGGCTGGCGCTGCTGCGCGCGGCGGGCATCGAACCCGTCACCATTTCGCCCGATGTCGACGAGGATGCCGTCGCGGCGGCCGAGGCTGAACGCCTGGGCGAGCCCCTGACTCCGCACCATGTGGTCGAGCTGCTGGCGCGGGCGAAGGCCCAGGCCGTCGCGGCCGTCGGTGCCGAGCGGGGCATCGACGGGCTGATCCTCGGCGGGGACTCGGTCTTCGTCCTCGACGGTGTGATCTACGGCAAGCCGCACACCAGCGAGCGTGCCAGGGAGCGCTGGCACACCCAGCGCGGACGCACCGGGCAGCTCTATTCCGGCCACTGGCTGATCGAGCACATCGACGGTCGGCCCGGTCGTGCCGTCGGTGCCGTCGCCGTCGCCGACGTGACATTCGCCGACGACCTCACCGATTCGGAGCTCGACGCCTACATCAATACCGGTGAACCGCTCTTTGTCGCGGGCGCTTTCACCATCGACAGCCTCGGCGCGCCGTACATCAGCCGCATCGAGGGCGACCCGTCCACGGTCGTCGGACTGTCGTTGCCGACCCTGCGCAGATTGGTGCTCCGGTTGGGCTATGACTGGCCGAGCCTGTGGAATACGGGCACTTCGGCCCTACCGGACTGACCGTTCTTTCGGGGCCTTTGTAGCCCCACGCAGTGTTCTTGCCGCGGTTTTTGTGGGAAAGAACCAAAATTGCGGGGGTTCGGACCAATAGGCTCAGTACCTATGTCGCGTATAACGAAGGTCCTCATCGCCAACCGGGGCGAGATCGCCGTCAGAGTGATCCGAGCGGCAAAGGACAGCGGCATCCTCTCGGTGGCCGTATACGCCGACCAGGACCGGGACGCCCTGCACGCCCGTCTCGCCGACGAGGCCTACGGGCTCGACGGCACCTCCAGCGCCGAGACCTACCTCGTCATCGAGAAGATCCTCTCCATCGCCCGCCGCTCCGGCGCCGACGCCGTGCACCCCGGCTACGGCTTCCTCGCCGAGAACGCCGCCTTCGCCCGCGCCGTCCTGGACGCCGGCCTGATCTGGATCGGCCCGTCCCCGGAGGCCATCGAGCAGCTCGGCGACAAGGTGTCCGCCAGGCACATCGCCGAGAAGGTGCACGCGCCGATGGCGCCCGGCACCCTGAACCCCGTCGCCGATGCATCCGAAGTTCTCGACTTCGTCGACCAGCACGGCCTGCCCGTGGCCATCAAGGCGGCCTTCGGCGGCGGCGGCCGCGGCCTGAAGGTCGCCCGCACCCGCGACGAGGTACCGGAACTGTTCGACTCCGCCGTGCGTGAGGCCGTCACGGCCTTCGGCCGCGGTGAGTGCTTCGTGGAGAAGTACCTCGACAAGCCCCGGCACGTCGAGACCCAGTGCCTCGCGGATGCCCACGGCAACGTCGTCGTGATCTCCACCCGCGACTGCTCCCTCCAGCGCCGCCACCAGAAGCTCGTCGAAGAGGCGCCGGCACCGTTCCTCACCGAGGCGCAGACGACCGAGATGTACCGGGCGTCCAAGGCCATCCTCCGGGAGGTCGGTTACGTCGGCGCCGGCACCTGCGAGTTCCTGATCGGCCAGGACGGCACGGTCTCCTTCCTCGAGGTGAACACCCGCCTGCAGGTGGAACACCCGGTCTCTGAGGAGGTCACCGGCATCGACCTGGTCCGTGAGCAGTTCCGGCTCGCCGAGGGCGGCACCTTGGACTACGACGACCCCATCGCCGTCGGCCACTCGTTCGAGTTCCGCATCAACGGTGAGGACGCCGGCCGCGGCTTCATGCCCGCCCCCGGCCCGGTGCACGTGTTCAAGGCCGCCGGCGGCCCCGGTGTGCGCGTCGACAGCGGCGTGCAGTCCGGCGACGAGATCTCCGGCTCGTTCGACTCGCTGCTGGCCAAGCTCATCGTCACCGGCGCCACCCGGGAACAGGCCCTGGAACGCGCCCGCCGCGCCCTCGACGAGTTCGAGGTGGCCGGCCTGCCCACAGTGCTGCCGTTCCACCGCATGATCGTGCGCGACCCGGCCTTCGCCCCCGCCGACGGCGCCCCGTTCTCGATCTACACCCGCTGGATCGAGACCGAGTTCGAGAACACCATTGCCCCCTGGAGCGGCACCGTCGAGGACCGTCCGCGCTCCGACGCCCGGCACAGCGTGGTCGTCGAGGTGGACGGCCGCCGCATCGAGGTGAGCCTGCCCAGCAAGCTGCTGCCCGGTACCGCGTCGGAGAAGACCGCCGGGCCGGCCCCGCGCCGTCGGACCGCCGCTCACTCGGTGAACACCGCAACGGGCGATGCCGTCAAGGCGCCCATGCAGGCCACCATCGTGAAGATCCTCGTCACGGAGGGCGACACCGTCGTCAAGGGCGACCTGCTGCTGGTGCTGGAGGCCATGAAGATGGAACAGCCGCTCACCGCGCACAAGGACGGCGTGGTCGGGGTCATCGGCGCCGCTGTCGGCTCGACGGTCTCCTCAGGCCATCTGCTCATGACCGTCGGCTGACACCCCCCAGCTGCGCAACTGTGCCCGAACCGGACACCTGCGCCCCTTGGGTTCAGGGGGTCGTTGCAACACCTGATTGATTGAGGTGTTGGTTATGGGTGGTCGTGTTGGGTTTCCGCGTGAGGTTCGTCGTCGGT
>NZ_SOGI01000040.1:0-28651 GCF_004403385.1 Cryobacterium sp. TMT4-31 | reverse complement strand
GGCCGAGGCACGCACCGAGGCGCTGGCGGCGCAGCTGCACGAGGAGGGCTTCGCCGACGAGGCCGCCGCCGGACTCGCCCGGCTCAGCCCGGCCGAGATGCAGGCTGGTCAGGCCGCCATCCGCGCCTACGACGACGACCTCGCCGGCGCCCGCGGGGTGCTGGCCGAGGCCGACCTGGCCGGGCTGCCCGAGAACCCCATCGACCTCGACCCGACCCGGCTCGCCCTTCAGGCCGCCGGCGCCGCCCGCGACGACGCCCTAGCCCGCCGGGAATCGCTGCGTGAACGTGCCACCGCGCTCACCGCCCTGGTGGGGGATGCCCGGGCCCGGTTCGCCCTCGCCGCGGACCTGCTCACCACCCAGGCCCAGGTGCGTCAGCTCGCCGCCGTGGTGCACGGCGACGACCCGAACACCAAGCGCATGAAGCTGGAGACCTACGTGCTGGCCGCGCAGCTCGAGGAGATCATCGCCGCGGCGAACAACCGGCTGCGCACCATGACCGGCGGCCGGTACGCGCTCGAACACGACGACGCACTGCAATACCGTGGCAGCCAGGCCGGACTCGGGCTGGCGATCCGGGACGAGCACACCGGCCGGGCCCGGGCGACTCACTCGCTGTCCGGCGGCGAGACCTTCCTCGCGTCGCTCGCCCTGGCACTCGGGCTCGCCGAGGTGGTCTCCAACCAGGCCGGCGGCATCGCGCTGGACACCCTCTTCGTGGACGAGGGATTCGGGTCGCTGGACGCCGAGACCCTCGAGACGGCCATGAGTACCCTCGACAGCCTGCGGGCCGGCGGCCGCACCATCGGCCTGATCAGCCACGTCGAGTCGATGAAGGAGCAGATCCCGGCGAAGCTCGCGATCAGGGTGACCGCGCAGGGCTACAGCGAAATAATCCCGTAGGCACGCCGCGATCGAGCGGATCGCGGCACACTGTGTTCATGAGCCGCACCCCTTCCGAGCCCGCCGCGCAACCCGCCTCCTCGTCCGCCGCCGCGGGCTGGACGACCCTGACGTTCGTCTACCTGGCCCTGGCCATCGTGGGACTGATCGGCACCTGGACCTGGAACATCCAGGCGATCATGCAGGCCAGCGACTTCATCGGCGACTGGACCATGAGCGGACCGGCGGTGTCGTCGCTGACCACCGACCTGCTCGTGGCGGCGATCGCCGGCAGCGTCTTCATCATCGTGGAGGCCCGCCGGCTCGGCATGCGCGCAGGCTGGGCCTACGTCGTATTCGGGTTGATCACGGCGTTCGCGTTCACGTTCCCGTTGTTCCTGGCCATGCGGCAGCGCCGGCTGGTGATGACGACCTGAGCCTTCAGCTCACATCGCCGGCCGCGAGGCCGGCGTCGTCACCCGCGAACCGTTCCCGCAGGGCGTGGAAGTGCGACACGGTCAGTCCGTGCCGGAGTAGGTACGGTTCGGCACCGCCGAGAGCGTCGATGGTGGCCAGGGCAGCCCGCAGGGCGTCCGGCTGCGGCTCGGCGAGCAGCGCGGCGGCCACGGCCTCGTCGTGCGGCAGTCCCGCGGCGAGCAGGGTCAACGCGAGAACCAGGCCGGCCGGATGTTCACCGCCGGGGCCGTGCGCCACGAGCGGCCCGTCGCCCGCAGCGAGAACGGCCACGGCATCGGTCAGCTCACGGCCGCCATGGGCGACCAGGTCGGTGTAGTCCTGTACTCGCTGCGTGACGGGATTAGTCATGCTGCAGTCTCCGTCGCCGAGGTGAACGGCAGGTGACGCTCAGGCCAATCCCGGCTCCAGATCCGGCGAGGTGCGCCGACCCAGCCGGCTCAGCCCGATCGCGATGGCCGAGATGCCCGCGATGACGACGGCGATCACCAGGACGTAGAGGAACACCGACGGCCAGCCACCCGGCTCGTCGGGGTTGAGGAACGGGTAGGTCCACCAGTCGGTGAACGTGCCGCGCAACAACGCATAGGCCAGCCACACCAGCGGGTAGATCAGCGCGAACCAGATCCGCTTCCAGGCCAGCGCCGGGCGGCCCGGTGCCAGCAGCCAGTCGAGCAGGATCAGGGCCGGCGCCCACACGTGCAGGACCTCGTTGGGCCAGGTGAGCCCCTCGAAGGTGCCGTCGGCGGGCTGGTTGCGCAGCAAAAGGTTGTAGACCACCCCGGTGATCACGGCGTACGCGAGCGTCGACATCCGCACCCGCGCCAGCAGCTCGGGTTCGGCAGCCAGGCGCAGCGCGAGAACACCGCCGACGAAGAGCACCACCACGTTCATCAGGCTGGACTGAATCGTGAAGAAACCGAAGTACGCGGCAGGGTCGAACGCGTCGTTCAGGAGTTGGTCGGTGATCTGGGTCACGATAGCGGCCAGCACGAGCGCGGCGAGCAAGATGCGCAGCACCCCCACAGCGCGTCGGAAAGGGGTCGGGGAGTCGTCGAGCCCGGCGGGCACAGCAGCGGAATTCACCTGATCAGGTTAGTGCAGGGCCCAAAAATGCACGTGCAGATCAGAAGGGGAACAGCAGCCGGTGCAGGAACTGGCGGGTGCGCTCGTGCTGGGGGTTCCGCAGCATCTCCTTCGGATCGCCGTGCTCCACGATGGTGCCGCCGTCGACGAAAGCCACCTCGGTGGCCACCTCCCGGGCGAATTCGAGTTCGTGGGTGACGATCACCATCGTCCAGCCCTCGGCGGCGAGCTCCTTGATCAGGCGCAGCACGTCGCCGACAAGCTCGGGGTCCAGGGCACTGGTCGGCTCGTCAAAGAGCAGCAGGGTAGGTCGGAGGGCCAGGGCCCGGACGATGCCTACCCGCTGCTGTTGCCCACCGGACAGTTCGAACGGGTAGCTGTCGCGCTTCTCACCGAGGCCGACCCTCTCCAGCAGCGCCAGGGCCTCGGTCTCGACCTCGGCGCGGGGGCGCCGCTGCACGACGACGGGTCCTTCCATCACATTTTCGAGCACGGTCTTGTGCGGAAAGAGGTTGTAGTGCTGAAAGACCATCGCCGAGCGGTCCCGCAATGTGCCGAGGGTCTTCTTCGGAACGCCGGCGCGGGATCCGTGGGCAGCGGCGAAGTCGATGGTCACGGGTGCGTGAGTCGCGTCATCCGCTCCGATGATCTCGATGGTGCCGCCGTCGGAGATCTCCAGGCCGTTCAGGCAGCGGAGCACGGTGGTCTTGCCCGAGCCTGACGGCCCGATCAGCGCGAGCACCTCGCCGCGCGCGACGGTGAGGTCGATGGATTTCAGGACCTGGTTGTCCCCGAAGCTCTTCTGCAGGCCTCGAACCGTGAGCAGCTTCTGGTCAGTGGGCGACATAGCGGTCCAATCGCTTTTCAAGCACGCCCTGGCCGCTGGAGAGCACCAGGCAGATGACCCAGTAGAGCAGGGCGGCCTCGAGGTACAGGGCCATGAACTGCTGGCTGAAGGCCGCCACCTGCTGGGCCTCGCGGAACAGCTCGGTGACCAGGATCAGCGAGGCCAGGGAGGTGTCCTTGACCAGGCTGATGAAGGTGTTGGAGAGCGGCGGCACGGACACCCGGGCCGCCTGCGGCAGGATGATGCGGGTGAGGGCACGCCGGTGCGACATGCCGATCATGTACGCGGCCTCCCACTGGCCCTTGGGCACCGAGAGGATGGCGGCTCGGATCACCTCGGCTGCGTAGCCGCCGACGTTGATCGAGAACGCGACGATGGCGCTGGGCCACGGGTCGATGACGATGCCCAGCGAGGGCAGGCCGTAGAAGATCACGAACAACTGCACCAGCAGCGGGGTGCCACGCACGATGGAGATATAGACCTGTGCGATCGAGGACAGCCACCGGCGCTTCGACAGACGCATCAACGCCAGGCCCAGGGCCAGCACGAGTCCGATCGCGAACGACGCCAGGGCCAACGGGATCGTTCCGGTGATGGCACCGTGGATCAGGGGCCACAGCGAATCCAGCAGGAGTTGCCAGGTGGACTCGCTCACTGCGAGACGTCAGCTCCGAAGTAGGTGTCGGAAATGGCGGCCAGGGTACCGTCCTCGCTGAGCGTGGCGAGGGCATCCGACACGGCCTCGGCCAGAGCGGTGCCCTCGGGGGCGAAAGCGAAGGCACTCTCGGAGCGCTCCTCGGTTTCCGCGGCGATCTTCAGGCCCGCGGCGCCGGTCTGCTTCTTGTAGTCGAGGTAGGTCAGCTTGTCGTTGACGGTGGCGTCGACGCGGCCCTGCTCCACGAGGGCGACGGACTGGGCCCAGCCCTCGACGGACTGCACGGTGGCGCCACTCTCGGTGGCCAGCGTGTACCAGTTGCTGGTGAGCGACTGGGCGGTGGTCTTGCCGGCCAGGTCGGCGAACGACGCGATGGAGGTGTTGTCCTCCGGTACCACGATGACGCCGGTGGAGTAGGTGTACGGGGTGGAGAACGTGTAAGCCTCCACGCGCTCCGGGGTGATCGACACCTGGTTGGCGATGGTGTCGAAACGGCCGGCTTCGAGGCCGGCGAAGATCGCGTCCCACTGGGTCTCTTCGAATTCGGCCTCAACGCCCAGCTGGTCGGCGACGGCGCGGGCCACCTCGACGTCATAACCGGTGAGCTCGCCGGAACCGTCGGCGTGGTACGAGAACGGCCGGTAGGTGCCCTCGGTGCCGATGGTCAGGGTGCCGGATTCGAGGACCGAACTCAACGACTCGTCGGTGCCGGCCGCGGCGCCGTCGCTGCCGGAATCACCGGCGGAAGCGCTGCACCCGGTCAGGGCCACCGCGGCGGCAATGGTGAGGACGGTGGCGGAGACGAGGTGGCGCTTCA
Source organism: Cryobacterium sp. TMT4-31 (assembly GCF_004403385.1). NCBI lineage: Bacteria > Bacillati > Actinomycetota > Actinomycetes > Micrococcales > Microbacteriaceae > Cryobacterium > Cryobacterium sp. TMT4-31. The sequence goes on along the minus strand of NZ_SOGI01000040.1, from coordinate 23,889 downwards.
TGTATGTGTTCATCCAATGTGCTGATCAAGATGCGGGCGTACGTACCAGGTTAACAAGCCCGGCCCGGTTCTGAATATTCCGATGACGCCGGATGACGCTGTGACGACTCCCGTGCCCCCCCGTTCGAGAACCTGTCGGCTCCGGGGCTTTCGGCATATGCTGCCGCCGTCGCACTCAACCCGAAGGAGTACGCATGAAATTGTCGTCGGCTCAGCACGATCGTTCGGCCGCTGTTTTGCTCGGCATGGCCTGTGGGGATGCCCTCGGTGCCGGATACGCCTACGCGGGTCCGCTACCGCCCACCGCGGTGGTGGGGGTGCGCGGCGGAGCCGGCACGACCTGGGCCCGAGGGGAGTGGACCGACTACACGGCCCTGGCCGTCCCGGTGGCGCGCGCCGTGGCCGACGGACTCGATCTGCGCCAGGAGTCCACTCTCGACCTCATCACCGCGGAGTGGGTGGACTGGGCCGACACCGCGCCGTACGCCGGCAACCAGCTCGACGCCGCGTTGTCCGGACCGGACCGGACGGCCGCCGCCGTACGAGCCGCCGCCCGCGCTCGGCACGACAGAGTGGGCCGAAGCGCCGGCAACGGTTGCCTGCTCCGCACCGCCCCGGTGGCCTTGGCGTTCCTGCACGATCCCGACGGCCTGGCCGACGCCGCACGCCGGCTGAGCGAGCTCACCCACTGCGAGACCGACGCCGGGGACGCCTGCGTGCTCTGGGGGCTGGCCATCCGCCACACCGTCCTGACCGGAGAACTCGACCTGCGGGTGGGTCTGGGCACCCTGTCGCCGGGCCGGCGTGAACTCTGGTCGGCGCGCATCAACCACGCCGAGCGCCGCCAGCCCCGCGATTTCACGCGCAACGGCTGGGTCGTGCAGGCGGTGCAGGGTGCCTGGTCGGCCATCGTACACACCCGTGACGAGCCCGGCGCGACAGCGGATGCCGGCCAGTACCGTCTGGGCATCGAGGCGGCCGTGCGCGGCGGCGGTAACACCGACGCTGTGGCCGGCATAGCCGGTGCGCTGCTCGCCGCCCAGTGGGGCCTGGCCGCGGTGCCCAGCGAATGGCGCCGACTGGTGCAGGGCTGGCCCGGCCTGCGCGGAGCCGACCTGGTACGTCTGTCGGTGCTCGCCGCGCACAGCCAGGACACTAACGAGGCCGGCGAGCGGGAGAGTTTTCGGCTCCACGCCGTGAAGTAGCTCGGCTACGACCGCAGCGCCAGCGTGAACGGCAGCACGCCCGGCGCGCCCGCGCGGCGGAGCAGCCGGCCGGCGACGGTGAGGGTCCACCGGCTGTCGCCGAGGTCGTCGACCAGCAGCACCGGCCCGTCGGCTCCGGCCAGGTTGGCGGCCAGCTCCGGGCCGACCTCGAAGGCACCCCAGACGCTGGAGAGCCGATAGGCGCTGTTGCCGCCGGATTCGCCGGTGGGCCCTGCGCCCACCAGGCTCAGCGTGCCCAGTTGCGGCAGCCGCCCCACCCGGCTGAGTTCGGCGGCCACCGAGGCCACCAGTAGCGGATGCCGGCGGGACGGCATGGCCACCACCCCCACGGGCCGTTCGGCCCAGCCCCACTCGGCGAGCACCCGCACGCAGGCGGCCAGCAGCGCCGGCGAGGCGGGCGCATCCGGGGTGTTGGGCGCGAAAGTATCGCGCAGGGTGTTGCCCCAGCCCAGGTCGGTGAGTCGGGCCAGAGCGCGACCGGGCAGCACCCTGTCGCCGGCGTCGATGCGGCCCTTGGCGCTCACGCCGAGCCTGTCGGCGCCGGTGGGCCATTGGGCGCGGGGTTCCAGGGCCACGCCCACCCGGTCCAGGGCCGAGGCCGCGGTGCTCGCCGCATCGGCCTGAACGTCGGTGGGGTACCAGGGGGCCGTGCAGTTGTCGCAGCGGCCGCAGGGCACGGCGGTGTCGTCGTCGAGAGCGCGCTGGAGGAACTCCATCCGGCAGCCGGCGATGCGTTCGTAGTCGAGCATGGCGTTCTGCTCGGCCACCCTTGCCGCGCCGATGCGCTCGTAGCGATCGCTGTCGTAGACCCAGGGCTGTCCGGTGGCCAGCCAGCCGCCGGTCACCCGGCGCACGGCGCCGTCGACGTCGAGCACCTTGAGCAGCAGTTCCAGCGGGGAACGCCGGAGGTCGACCCGGGACTCCAGGGCGGGCGTGGACAGCGGGGCGCCACCGTTGGCGTGTAGCGCCTGCAGCACGGCCTCGGCCTTGTGCTGGCTGGGCATCGACGAGGTGGCGAAGTACTGCCAGATGGCCTCGTCTTCGACACCCGGCAGCAGCAACACGTCGGCATTCTCGGTGGCACGGCCGGCACGGCCGACCTGCTGGTAGTAGGCGACCGGGCTGCTGGGGGCGCCGAGATGCAGCACAAAGCCCAGGTCGGGCTTGTCGAAGCCCATGCCCAGGGCGCTGGTGGCCACGAGGGCCTTCACCTGGTTGGCCTTGAGCAGCCCCTCGGACTCCTCGCGTTCGGTGGTGTCGGTCTGGCCGGTGTACGCACGGACGGCGTGGCCGGCATCCCGCAGCAGCCGGGCGGTGTCCTCGGCGGCCGAGACCGTGAGGGTGTAGATGATGCCACTGCCGGGCAACTCGGCGAGGTGGCTGAGCAGCCAGGCCAACCGGGCGCGGGAGTCCGGCAGGCGCAACACGCCCAGGCGCAGTGACGCGCGGGCGAGGGGGCCGCGGATGGTGACGACGTCACTGCCCCCGACCGCTACCTGCTCCGCCACATCCGTCACCACCCGGCTGTTGGCCGTGGCCGTGGTGGCCAGCACCGGCACCCCGGCCGGCATCGCCGCGATCAGGTCCCGCAGGCGCCGGTAGTCCGGCCGGAAGTCGTGGCCCCAGTCCGAGATGCAGTGCGCCTCGTCGACCACGAGCAGCCCCACCCGCTCGAGCAGCGCGGGCAGCTGCTCGTCGCGGAAGGACGGGTTGTTCAGGCGTTCGGGGGAGACCAGCAGAACGTCGACCTCGTCCGCGCGGAGCGCAGCGAGCACGTCGGTCCACTCGTGGGCGTTGGCAGAGTTGATCGACACGGCCCGCACGCCGGCGCGGGCAGCGGCGGCCACCTGGTCACGCATCAGGGCCAGCAGCGGGGACACCAGGATGGTGGGGCCGGCACCCTGGCGGCGCAGCAGCAGGGTCGCGACGAAGTAGACCGCCGACTTGCCCCAGCCGGTGCGCTGCACCACGAGGGCCCGGCGGCGCTGGTCGACGAGGGTTTCGATGGCCTCATACTGGCCCTCGTGGAAGTCGGCGTCGGGCCGGCCCACCAGGGTGCGCAGGATCTCGAGGGCGGCCTCGCGGGTATTCGGCGTCACAGCGCGTCGAGCCTGGCGGCCACATCGGCGGGGAACCCGCCGGTCGCGATCGGGCTCCACCGGGTGGGCGTGATCCGGATCAAGGACTTGTTCTGCAGGGCCATGGCCCGGCGGTACTCCACCCAGTTCGGGTGTTCGCCGGCGATGCAGCGGTAGTAATCGACCAGTCCGTCGCCGGCGGCCGGCATGTGCAGGATCTCGGCGGTGCCGTCGACCTGCACCCAGGCGCCGTCCCACTCGTCCGAGAGCACGAGCACCGACGTCTGCGGGTCGCGTTCGGCGTTTCGGGTCTTTGCCCGCGACGGGTAGGAGGAGATCACCAGGCGGCCCGCATCGTCGACGCCGCCGGAGACCGGCGACATCTGCGGCCGGCCGTCGCTGCGGGTGGTGGCGAGCAGCATCCGGTGCCGCGGCCGCACAAAATCGAGCAGGTCGGGCAGGGAGACGGTGGTGCTGGTTGCGACGTTTCTGGCCATTCCCTCAGGCTAACGGGACCCCCTGACACGCTTCACGCCGTGCCGAGTACAAAATCGTGAGTCTGCCCCGGATACAGCTGCGCCTCCCGCCCCTCGACGCGCACCCGGATGGGCGTGGCCCCGCCGCTGGGCAGCTGAAGCCTGAGGGTGGTCGGCGTGACCTCGACGTGCACCGATTGGTCTCGGTAGTTGATGCTGAAGGCGATCTTCTCGAGCCGGGCCGGCAGCACGGGGTGCAGCCAGAGCATGTCGTCGCGGATCTCCAGGCCGGTGTAGCAGCGCACGACCATGTCGACGGACCCCGCCATCGCGCCCAGGTGGATGCCCTCGTGGGTGGTGCCGCCCCGGCCGTTGTCGAGGTCGCTGGTCAGCGCCCGGCAGAGCGAGTCCCAGGAGCGTTCGCGGTCGGCGCGGGCATCCACCCAGGAATGCACCACATTGCTCAGCGTCGAGCCGTGCGTCGACCTGGTGCGATAGAACTCGACCGTGCGCCGGATCTGGTCGGGGGAGAGCGAGTAGCCCAGCTCCTCGACCAGGTCGCGCAGCTCCTCGGCCGAGAACAGGTAGAGCAGCATCAGTACGTCGGCCTGCTTGGCGACCCTGTAGTTGTTGCTGCTGTCACCCTCGGCATTGAGGATCAGGTCCAGGCGGCCCAACGAACGGTCAGTGCTGCCGTAGGTGTCCCGGTAGTGCGCCCAGTCCAGCTCGGGCAGGGCCTCGTACCCGTCGAATTGGCTGATCACCCCGTCGGCATGGAAGGCCAGCCGCAGGCGCCGGCCGATCCTTTCCCAGGTGTCCACCTCGTCGGGCCCGAGCCGCAGCCGGTTCCACAACGGCCGGCAGGCCCGGCCCTCGAGCACGGCGACGGTGTCGACGGCGCGACGCATCAGCCAGGCGACCATCACATTGGTGTACGCGTTGGTGCGCACACCCCCGCCGGGGTGGCCGGGGAGCCCGTCGTGGAACTCGTCGGGCCCCATCGTCCCGCCGATGTCGAACCTGTCGAACACGTCATCGTAGTCGGTGAGGGACGCGAAGAACCTGGCGATCTCCAGCAGCAGCTCGGCGCCCTGCTCGATCAGGTACTCGACATCTCCGGTGGCCTGGTAGTAGCCCCACACGCTGTAGGCGATCGCCAGGCCCACGTGGTGCTGCAGGCCCGAGTGGTCCGGCATCCACCGGTTGGTGCGCGGGTTGAAGAGCTCGGTGGGGGTGACCTCGCGGCCATCGATGCCGCTCTGCCAGGGAAACCTGGCGCCCTCGTGGCCGGCGGCAGTCGCGGCGGCCCTGGCTTCGCCCAACCGACGGTACCGGTAGCCCAGCAGGATGCGGCTGAGGTCGGGCCGGCGCAGGGTGAGCACCGGGTAGACGAACATCTCATCCCAGAAGACGTGGCCGCGGTACCCCTCACCGTGCAGTCCGCGGGCGGGCACACCGGCGTCGAGGTCGGCATCCACAGCGGCCACGGTTTGCAGAACGTGGAAGGTGTTGACGTTGAGCGCGAGCGACTGCCGCGAACCATCGTGCAGGTGCACCGCGAATTCGTCCCAGAGAATCTCCCATTCCCGCTCGTGCGCGGCGAGGAGCTCGGCGGTCTCCGGAAGCCGGCCGAGCCAGGTGGCCACCGCCATCGAGGGGGAGAGGATCGCACGGTCCCTGGAGGTGCTCACGACGACGACCTTCTCAACCCGGAGGGGGACGCCCCTCTCGAGGGTGAGGTCGAACTCGTGGGCGACCCAGCGGCTGGAGTCGGTGAGAAATCGTCTCTCGGGTTCGAGCAGGGTGTCGCCGGAATAGGCGCGGGTGCGGGCGGCCATGGCGATGTGGATGCCCGACCGGGTGGTCTCCACCTCGAGCAGCACCGCGTCCCCCCTCAGCTCCCGCGTGGTGCGAGGCATCAGGTGCAGGTGGGCGAGCAGTCTGTCGGTGGCCACGTTGCGGTTGGCCACCCGGCCATCGATGGCCGAACGCACGGTCAGCGGCCCCGACCAGTCCTCGGCGACGAAGGTGGTCTCGAGCACCGCAACGTGAGGCGACGCCTGGGACACGAACCGCCGGCTCTGCACCCGGGTGACACGGCCGCGCGCGTCACGGAACCGCATCAGCCGGGTGAGCAGACCACGGCGCAGGTCGAGTTCCTGGTTGTAGTCGAGCAGGTCCGCGGTCTCCGGATGGAACCAGCCGGTGTCGGGGGCGGTGAAGTCGCCCACACTGCTGCTGCCGCCGCCGGTGCGGAACCAGAGGGAGAGCCAGTTGGGGGCGTTCACCAGGTGTTCGTCGTCGCGCACGTGCTCACCGGGAACCCCCGCCGTCGGCGCGCCGGGCGAGGGCTCGAACGGGGTGCGGATACCGGGCTCGCCGGCGGCCACGGTCTCGCCGATGGCTTCGCCCACGTGTACCTCGGTGCTCAACGGGTTGTAGACCCCGGCGAGGTAGGTGCCCGGGTAGTGCACGGCATCCGTGCGCGCCTCCGGAGCGGCGCCGCGGGTGCCCCAGTAGCCGTTTCCGAGGGTGCACAGCGCCTCGCGGTAGCCCTCCGCCTCCGGGTCGAACCCGTCGAAGCGCAGCAGCCACGGGTCGACCGGGTTGTCGTTCTCGTCCTCGGTCTCGGTCACGGTGGCCTCCTCGTCTGGTCCCGAGAGTCGCACCGCTGGCCGCGCTTGTCGAGGTGCGGGTGGTTGGATGGAGTCATGACTTCACTCTCGGCATACATCGACGACTTCGCCAGCTTCATCACCGCGTCGCCGTCGTCGTACCACGCGGCAGCCGAGGCCGCCCGGCGGCTCGACGACGCCGGATTCGAGCGCCGCGACGAGGCGGATGACTGGACGGCCGGCACGAGCGCCGGCCGCTTCTACGTCGTGCGGGACGGCGCCATCGTCGCGTGGGTGCAACCGGCCGGGGCCACGCCGACAACTCCGTTCCGGATCCTCGGGTCGCACACCGACTCACCGGGCTTCAAGCTCAAGCCCAAGCCCACCACCGGGTCCTACGGCTGGCTGCAGGCCGGCGTCGAGGTGTACGGCGGTCCGCTGGCCAACTCCTGGCTCGACCGTGAGCTCGAGCTCGCCGGCCGGCTGGTCAGCACCGACGGGGTGGCGCACCTGGTGCGCACCGGCCCGTTCCTGCGCATCCCGCAGCTGGCCGTGCACCTGGACCGCACCGCCAACGAGGCTCTCAGCCTCGACCGGCAGCGGCACCTCAACCCGGTGTTCGGGGTGGGTGACCTCCGCCAGGCCGACCTGGTCGGGCATCTGGCCGCGCTCGCCGGGGTGGCGCCTGAGGACGTCGCCGGCTACGACATCCTCACCGCCGACACCAACCCGCCGGCCCGGTTCGGCCTGCACAACGAGCTCTTCGCCGCGGGCCGGATGGACAACCTTTCCTCGGTGCACGCCGGCCTGGTGGCGCTGATCCGGTCCTCGGGCAGCGAGGAGACCATCAACGTGCTCGCCGCGTTCGACCACGAGGAGCTGGGGTCGCAGTCCAGGTCGGGGGCGAGCGGGCCGATGCTCGACGACATCCTCAGCCGCATCGGCGATGACCTCGGTGCCACGATGTCGGAGCGGAAGCGCGCCTACGCCGACTCCTGGTGCGTCTCGGCCGACGCCGGCCATTCCGTGCACCCGAACTACCCGGAGCGGCACGACCCGGCCAACGTGCCGTTGGCCGGCCGGGGCCCGCTGCTCAAGATCAACGGTAACCAGCGCTACGCGACGGATGCGGCCGGTGCGGCCCTCTGGGCGCGCTGCAGTGCCGCTGCCGGCGTGCCGTTTCAGGAGTTCGTGTCGAACAACACGGTGCCCTGCGGCTCCACGATCGGGCCGCTCACGGCCACCCGGCTGGGCATCCGCACCGTGGACGTGGGCATCCCGCTGCTGTCGATGCACTCGGCGCGGGAGCTTGCCCATGTGAACGACCCGTTCTCGCTGTCCGCCGCGATCGGCGCGTTCTTCGCCGGGGCGTAGGGGCGGCTCGCGGCACGCGTTGGCTCCCGCGGCACACCTTAGTTCCGGCGGCACGCGCTAGAACATGTGCCGCCGCGCACAACGTGTGCCGCGACGCACAACACGTGCCGCCGCGCACGTCACATGCCACGAGCGGGTGGCGGCACCCTGGCCGGGCTACAACTGCCCGGTGAGTCGCCCGTGCATTGCCCGGCTACGCTCGTCCAGGCCGTGGAAGGTGACCGTGGCGCCGTGCTGGCGGTACTTCGTTTCGACGGAGTCGAGCACCGCGACGGTGGACGCATCCCAGATCTGCGCTTGGGACAGGTCCACGTCGATGACGGCGGGGTCGACCCCGTAGGAGAACTGCTCGACGAGGTCGTTGCTGCTGCCGAAGAACAGCGGTCCGCTCACCGCGTAGCGCACCGACTGGCCGTCGTCGGCGAGCACCCGGTCCACACGCACCACGTGCGCCACCCGCCGCGCGAACAGCACCATGGCCAGCACGACGCCGGCGCCGATGCCGATGGCCAGGTTGTGGGTGGCCACGACCACGGCGACCGTGGTGAGCATCACGACGGTCTCGGGCACGGGCATCCGGCGCAGCGTGCCCGGACGCACACTGTGCCAGTTGACGGTGGTGATGGCCACGACCATCATCACGGCGGCCAGGGCCACCATGGGGATCTGCTCCATCAGGCCGCTGAGCGCGGTGACCAGCAACAGCAGGAAGGCCCCGGCCACGAAGGTGGAGATGCGGGTGCGGGCCCGGCCGAGCTTCACGTTCACGACGGTCTGGCCGATCATCGCGCAGCCGGCGATGCCGCCGTAGAGGCCCGCGAGCATGTTCGCGATCCCCAGCGCCCACGCCTCGCGGCCCTTGGGGGAGCGGGTGTCGGTGATGTCGTCGACGAGCTTGGCGGTGAGCAGTGTCTCCACGAGCCCCACGAAGGCCACGCTCAGCGCGGTGGGCCAGATGATCTGCAGGGTCTCCAGGTTCAGCGGTACGAGCAGCGGGGTGATGCCGGGCAGGCCGCCGGACACGTCGCCCTGGTCGCCGACGGTGGGCACGGCCAGGTGCCAGGTCATGGCGATCGCGGTGACCACCACGATGGCCACCAGCGGGGCGGGCACCACCCTGGTGAATCGGGGCAGCCCGAGCACGATGAGGATGGTGAGGGCGAACAGCGGGTAGACCAGCCACGGAACATCCAGAAGGTGCGGCACCTGGGCGACGAAGATCAGGATGCCCAGCGCGTTGACGAAGCCGATCATCACCGACCGCGGGATGAACCGCATCAGCCGGGCCAGGCCCGTGACACCGAAGAGGATCTGCACGATCCCGGCCAACAACACCGCGGGCAGCAGGTATTCCTCCCCGTGGTCCTTCACGAGCGGCGCCACCACCAGGGCCACGGCGCCCGCGGCTGCGGTGATCATGGCGGAGCGGCCGCCGAGGAACGACATCGAGATGGCCAGAACCACCGAGGCGATCAGGCTCACCTTCGGGTCGACACCGGCGATGATCGAGAACGAGATCACCTCGGGGATCAGCGCCAGGGTGGTGACCACTCCGGCGAGCACCTCGACGCTGAGGGCCTTCGGCCGACGTAGGGTGGCGCGCACTGTCGGCGGGATGGGGATGGCGGGGCGTTGGGACACTGTGCAACTGTAATCGCGGTGTAACTGTGATCGCGCCGCAGCTCCCAGGTATAGACAGTGTCACTATCCGATAGCTAAACTATCTGCATGAGGATGGCGCAGCTGAGCACGACCAGTGGGATCCCGGTGGCGACGATCAAGTACTACCTGCGGGAGGGCCTGCTGCCGGCGGGGGAGCGGCAGGGTCCGAACCAGTCGTTGTACGGGCCGGAGCACCTGCGCCGGCTGCGCGTCATCCGTGGCCTGCTGGAGGTGGGCGGACTCAGCATCGCCGCCGCCCACCAGGTGATCGATGCCATCGACTCGGACCTGGGCCTGTCCCACACATTCGACATCGCCCAGCGCACGGTCTCGCCCCAGATCGACGGTGCGGCGCTGTCGCCCGAGGCCGTGGCCCAGGTCGATGCGGTGCTGAGCGGATGGCACGTGTCGCCGGACAATCCCGGCCGCCTGGCCGCGGCCCGGGTGCTGCAGACCTTCGCCGAGCTCGGCCAGCCCGACCTCAGCGGCTGGGTGCCCGGCTACGCGGCCGCGGCGCTCGCCGTGGCCGAGGCCGACCTCGACGAGATCGACGCCCGCACCGACCGCGAATCCAAGACGGAGATGGTGGTCGTGGGCACAGTGCTCGGCGATGCCCTCTTTGCCGCCCTCCGCCGAGCGGCGCAGGAGCACGTCTCCGCCCGCCGGTATCCAGCACCGCCCAACCCGTAAGTCCCCCCATCCCGTCAGGAGTTCGTCATCATGGCCAGTACTCGCACCGGAACCAGAACCGCGTTTCGCAGCACCCTGCTCACCGGCCCCGCGTCCGGCGCCCCGCCCACCATCAGGTGGCACCGACCGCTGCTCTGGCTCGCTCTCACGATGGCCGTGGTCGCCGCCGGCGCTCTGGTGGGCCTCGCTGTCGATCCCCGCACCGTCACCGGGGCGCCCCTCTGGGCCAAGCCGCTCAAGTTCGCCATCTCGGTGGGCGTCTACGCCGTGACCCTGTCCTGGCTGATCGGGCTGTTGCCAGCGGCTAAGGCTCGGTCTCGTCGACTGGCCTGGTGGGCCGGCACCGTCGCGGCCGTGTTCCTGGTCGTGGAGATGGTGATCATCGTGGGAGCGGCCGCGGCCGGCCTGACCAGCCACTTCAACGTGTCGACGGGGTTCCACGCTGCCCTCTGGTCGGTCATGGCGGCATCCATCGTCACGGTCTGGGTCGCCGCCGTGCCCATCGCCATCCTGTTGCTCCGCGCCGACCTCGGCGACCCGGGCCGGGCCCTCGCGATCCGCTCCGGGCTGCTCATCGCCCTGGTTGGCATGGGCCTGGCGTTCCTGATGACCGGACCCACCGCGGCCCAGCTCGACGACTACCAGGGCATCGTGGGCGCGCACACCGTCGGAGTCGCCGACGGCGGTCCGAGCCTGCCGTTGCTGGGCTGGAGCACCGTGGCCGGCGACCTGCGCATCCCGCACTTCGTGGGTATGCACGCCCTGCAGGTGCTGCCGCTGGCGGCCCTGCTGCTCGAAGCCCTCGCCCGACGGATGCCCGCCCTCGCCCGTCCGCTCGCGCGCCGCGGCATTCTGCGCGCCCTGGTCGGCCTCTACCTGGGCGTGCTGGCCCTGGTGACCGGCCAGGCCCTCGCCGGCCAGTCGATCGTGCAGCCGAGTGCGCCGGTCCTGGCCATCGCGGCGGCCCTGGTCGCCGCCACCGCCGGAGCCATCACCCGCACCCTCCTCCGAGAATCCCGCCGGGCGCGCGGCTAGGACACGGCGAGGCGGGCGATACGGGCCCGGGCCGCGTCCTCCGAGGTGGAGGACGCGCCGAGCAGCAGCCGCACCAGGCCGAGCACAGCGCCGGTGGCCCAGACCACGGGTAGGGGGCTGCGGCGAAGGCCCAGCATCCGTCGGTATTCGACCGGGATCGATGCCACGGCGCCGGCGAACATGATGCGGTAGAACGGCAGCATGCCGCGCCGGAGCGGCGGGTGCCTGATGAACCGCACGGCCTCCGCGACCCGGTCGCCGCCCATCAGCACACCCGCGTCGGAAAACGCCCGCAGTTGCGAGGCGAGCTCGGCGTCCGTCCGGGGCGGGTCCTGCACGCCGACGAGTTCGCCGGCCTTGGCCCACTCCCGCACGTATCTGTCGGCGCCGCCGGGGATCGGGCCGCCCCAGAGCCTGTGGCTGGCCAGGAAGGCATCCGTGAACACCACGTGCACCCAGGACAGCAGCTCGGGGTCGCCGGCAGAGTATGGCCGCTGAACACCCTGCGCGTCGACGTAGCTACCCACGACCCGTTCGTGGAACCGGCCCACCCGGCCCGACTCACGCTCGGCCTGTTCCGTGGCGGCGAACGTCACCGTGACCAGCCACTGGATGGTGCCGCTGAGCCGGCCGAGCGGATCCTCCCGGTACCTGGACCAGTCGTGCACGCCGGCCATCGCGCCAGGGTGCAGGGTCTGCATGAGCAGCGCCCGGATGCCCGCGACCATGGTGGCCATGCCGCCGTGCACCGCCCAGGACGCCGAACCCGGGCCGAAGAAGCCGGCATCGTCGCCCAGCTCCATGGTGCCGACCCAAGCCGGTCGGCCCTCGTCGTTGCCCGAGAGGGTGACAAGCAGGTGCGAACGCCAACTGCTCACGAATCCATCAACGAGGCTGCTCATTCTTCGAACCCTAATCGACGATCCCGTGCGGATGGCTGGGCATGCGCCCCGAAATCCGGTGTGGCTAGACTCCGTTCATGAAAAGCGCCGGCACATGAGAATCGAGAACATCGAGCTGCGCCGGGTGAGCCTGCCGCTGGTGCGGCCGTTCCGCACCTCGTTCGGCACCATCACCGAACGGGAAATCACCCTGGTGCAGGTGTCGACCGCCCACGCCGAGGGCTGGGCGGAGTGTGCCGCCGAGGTGCGGCCGCTGTACAGCTCGGAGTTCATCGATGCCAGCGACCTGGTGATCCGCGACCACCTCATCCCGCGGCTGCAGGCCCTCGGTGACGACCTTACCGCCGAGCGGGTGGGCTCCGCCCTCGCCCCGGTCAAGGGCCACCAGATGTCCAAGGCCGTGTTGGAGGCGGCCATCCTCGACGCCCAGCTGCGCCAGAGCGGCCAATCCTTCGGCGGCTACCTCGGCGCCGTGCACGACACGGTGCCGGCCGGCGTCTCGGTGGGCATCATGGACACCGTCGACGAGCTGCTCGAGGCCGTGGCCGGCTACCTCGCCCAGGGTTACCTGCGCATCAAGCTCAAGATCGAACCGGGCTGGGACCTCGCCCCGGTGCGTGCCGTGCGCGAGAGGTTCGGCCCCGACCTGCTGCTGCAGGTCGATGCGAACACCGCATACACGCTGGCGGATGCCCGGCACCTCGCCCGGCTCGACCCGTTCGACCTGCTCCTGATCGAGCAGCCGCTGGGCGAGCGGGACCTGCTCGGGCACGCGGCGCTGGCCCGGCTGATTGGCACCCCGGTGTGCTTGGACGAGTCGATCGAGTCGGCGCAGGACGCCGCTGCGGCGATCAGCCTGGGCGCGTGCAGCATTATCAACGTCAAGCCGTCGCGGGTGGGCGGCTACCTCGAGGCCCGCCGCATCCACGACGTGGCCGCCGCGCACGGGGTGCCGGTCTGGTGCGGCGGGATGCTCGAGACGGGAATCGGCCGGGCCGCCAATGTGGCCCTCGCCGGCCTGCCCAACTTCGTGCTGCCGGGGGACACCTCGGCCTCTGACCGCTACTACGCCCAGGACCTCACCGCCCCGTTCGTACTCGAGGACGGGCACCTGAGGGTGCCGACCGGCCCGGGCACCGGGGTGCAGGTGCTGCCCGACGTGCTGGCCGAGGTCACCCGGTCGCGCCGCGACATCCGCTTCTAGCGGCGGCACCCGCTCCGTCGTAGGCTGGCGCCGTTCGAGTGACACTCAGCCCATCACCGGAGGTTCGCCATGGACATGAAGATCGAACTCGTCAGTATCCCGGTCACCGACGTCGACAGGGCCAAGGCGTTCTACGTCGACCAGGTCGGCTTCAACGCCGACTACGACCAGAGGGTCAACGAGGCCATGCGGTTCGTGCAACTGACCCCGCCGGGATCCGCGTGCTCGATCGTGCTCGGCGAGGGCATGACCGATATGCCGCCCGGCTCGCAGCGGGGCGTGCAGATGGTCGTCGCCGACGCGGATGCCGCGAGGGCCCAGCTGGTGGCCGCAGGCGTGGAGGCCAGCGAGGTGGACGAGCAGGACTGGGGTCGCTTCGTGTACTTTTCCGACCCCGACGGCAACACCTGGTCGTTGCAGCAGCTGCCGCCGCCTGAGTGAGGCCCCGTACTCTGGGGCAATGCCGTCCTACCGCGTGATCATGTCTATCGGCGCCCTGCAGCCTGGGGTGCGACCGGAGGCCGTACTGCCCGCCGCCGCCGGCGCCGCCGCGGAGCTCACCACCGTGGAGGCTTCCGACCTGGCCGTGGTGGCCGGGGCGGCCCGCGCCACGGTGCGTTTCACCGCCGACGACGGCACCGCCGCATTGGCCATCGGCGACCACGTCGTTGCGAAGACCCGGCGGGTCGCCGCCCCGGTGAGCTGGCTGGTCACCGAACGTGTGAAGGGGCGCTGGCTGCCGGTGCGCTGAACGCGGCGGCAGCGAGTGCGGCGGCCCGGACACGGTCGTCGCCGCGGCGCTGCTCAAGGCGGGCCGGCGCGATGATGGTGCCCCGGCGACCGTCCACGACCAGCGGGTCAGCGGCACCGAGGACCTGGCTGCGTGCGGTGCCGTAGCGGTGCCAGAGCGACGCCGTCCAGGCACAGAGCAGCGCGTCGATGAGATCCTCGCGGTGCTTGTAGGCGGCATCGGCCAACGGTGTCGGCTCGGTGACCAGGCTGTCGGATGCCGCGTGGGTGGCCAGGTCCAGTGGCGGCGAGGCCGCGTGCAGTCGCCACATCCGCTCGATGAGGTCGTCGCAGACCAGGGCACGCTCGGCGCGACGTTCGAGGACCGGGAGGGCAGGCCCCATCCGCTTGTATCGGGGCCGTTTGTCGTCGTAGCCGAACTCCGGCGCGCCAACCAGGGTGGTGTAGGGGTAGCACTCCAGGAAACTGCACATCTGTGCACCGACGGGGGCAAGGCCATCGGTGTAGGCCCAGCCGAGCTGCTCCAGCCGGCCGCGCAGGGTGACCCCGCCGAGACGCGGCAGGGCCTGATTTGAGGCGTTGGCCGCCACGTGCCAGCGACCGTAGCGAGACCCGGTTTCCCGTTCGCACTCCCGCATTCCGGTGGGGTTGTTCACCACGAGCGGTGCGTCGATGGCGAGGACTGCGCCCGGCTCGCCTAGCCGCTGGATCCAGTCGACGATCTCGTCGATGCCGCGGGCCCACCCTGCCTCGATCACCCGGCCGGTCTCGTCGATGCAGGCGAGCCCGCTCTCATTGGCCGGTTTCGCGGCCGTGCCTTCTGCCCAAGCCAGATCCACCCCGAGGAATCGCGTCATGGGCCATACCTACCACGCTCGGTGCGCCCGCGAAAGATGACCGAATATAGCGGCTCCCGCAACATTTAGGGCGTTTGACTCCATCTCTTGGTCCCCCGAGTGCGGGCCAGGCGTAGTCTTCACGGATTGCCCAGACGGCGATGACCAGCGAAAACGAGGAAGTTTCTATGCAAGCCACGACGGAATTGACGAGAGAAGCGACACCGACGGTCACGCCGGCGACAAATCGTAAGGTCATCGCGCTGGCCATCGCCGGGGCGTTCGGAGGGTTCCTTTTCGGGTTCGACTCCTCCGTGATCAACGGGGCGGTCGAGGCCATTCAGGGTCAATTCGGCCTCTCCGAAGCCATCACGGGGTTCGCTGTCGCCAGCGCCCTGCTCGGAGCTGCGACGGGCGCCTACCTCGGCGGCGGTTTCGCGGACAAGTTCGGCCGTATCCCGGTCATGCTCGTCGGCGCGATCATCTTCTTCGCCAGCTCTATCGGATCCGGGCTCGCCTTCGGCGTCGTCGACCTCATCCTCTGGCGGGTCGTCGGCGGCATCGGCATTGGGCTCGCTTCGGTCGTGGCGCCCGCGTACATCGCCGAGATCTCACCACGGCAGATGCGTGGCCGGTTGGGCTCGCTGCAGCAGCTCTCCATCACCATCGGTATCTTCGCCGCATTGCTCTCCGACGCCATCTTCGCCGCTACCGCCGGCGGCGCCGGCCAGATGTTCTGGTGGGGCCTGGAGGCCTGGCGCTGGATGTTCCTGGTCAGCGCGGTACCGGCCCTCATCTACGGAGTCGTCGCTCTGCTGCTACCCGAGTCGCCGCGCTATCTGGTGCTGCACGACAAGGAGCACAAGGCCCGCGAGGTGCTCGAACGGGTGCTGCCGCACGGAGATGTCGACCGTGAGATGCGCGAGATGAAGGCCTCGATCCAGGACGATGTGCGGGCCAGGCGCACCGGCTCGCTCCGTGGCCCGGTCTTCGGCCTCAAGCCCATCGTGTGGGTGGGCATTCTGCTGTCGGTGTTCCAGCAGTTCGTGGGCATCAACGTGATCTTCTACTACTCGACCACGCTGTGGAGCGCGGTGGGCTTCGAGGAGTCCAGCTCGCTGACCATCTCGGTGGTCACGTCGGTGACGAACATCCTGGTCACCCTGGTGGCGATCGCCCTGGTCGACCGGATCGGCCGCCGCCCCATCCTGCTGGCCGGTTCCATCGGCATGACGGTGTCGCTGGCCACCATGGCGATGGCGTTCAGTCGGTCGGTCATGATCGACGGCGAACTCGCCCTGCAGGGCGCCTGGGGACCGATCGCCCTCGTCGCGGCGAACGTCTTCGTCGTGTCGTTCGGTGCCTCCTGGGGACCGGTGGTCTGGGTTCTGCTCGGGGAGATCTTCCCGAACACCATCCGTGCCAAGGCCCTCGGTCTGGCTGCCGCCGCCCAGTGGGTCGCGAACTTCCTCGTCACCGTGACATTCCCGCCGATGGCAGGGCTGTCACTGCCGCTCACCTACGGTGTGTACGCCCTGTTCGCCGGGCTGTCGTTCGTGTTCGTGCTCACGAAGGTGCCCGAGACCAACGGGATGTCGCTGGACGAGGCAAACACTCTGTTGCCGAATAAGAACTCCGCAAAGCCGAAGGCAGCGACGAAGGCGAAGCCGGTGCTGCGGCGTTAGTCGGGTGATCGTCGGAACGGCGGCATCCCGCTGTGTGTCATCCGCTGGTGCGAGGCAGGCGTAGGATTTTCGGGTTGCCCAGACGGCGAAGACACCAGCGAATGCGGGGGAAGTGGCGATGACTAACAGGACAGAACCGAAGAAGGACCGGACGCCGGCCGGCACATCGGCTGGCGGGGATGGCAAACCAGCGACAAATCGTAAGGTCATCGCGCTGGCCATCGCCGGCGCGTTCGGAGGGTTCCTCTTCGGGTTCGACTCTTCGGTGATCAACGGTGCGGTCGAGGCCATCCAGGGGCAGTTCGGCCTCACCGAGGCCATCACCGGGTTCGCCGTGGCCAGTGCCCTGCTCGGCGCGGCCACCGGCGCCTTCCTCGGCGGACGGTTCGCGGACAAGTTCGGGCGCATCCCGGTGATGCTCGTGGGCGCGATCGTGTTCTTCGCCAGCTCGATCGGCTCCGGACTCGCGTTCGGGGTGGTCGATCTGATCGTCTGGCGCGTCGTCGGGGGTATCGGTATCGGGCTCGCCTCGGTGGTCGCCCCCGCGTACATCGCCGAGATCTCGCCACGGCAGATGCGTGGCCGGTTGGGCTCCCTGCAACAGCTCTCGATCACCATCGGTATTTTCGCCGCCCTGCTCTCCGACGCCGTGTTCGCGTCGACGGCCGGCGGCGCCAGCGAGATGTTCTGGTGGGGGCTGGAGGCCTGGCGCTGGATGTTCCTGGTCGCGGCTATCCCCGCGGTCGTGTACGGCGTGATCGCGCTGCTGCTGCCCGAATCGCCGCGCTTCCTGGTGCTGCACGACAAGGAGGAGAAGGCGCGCGAGGTGCTGCACAAGGTGTGGCCGCACGGCGACGTGGACCGTGAGCTGCGCGACATGAAGGCCTCGATCGAGGACGACACCCGCGCCAAGCGCACCGGGTCGCTGCGCGGCCCGATGCTCGGTCTCAAGCCCATCGTCTGGGTGGGCATCATCCTGTCGGTGTTCCAGCAGTTCGTGGGCATCAACGTGATCTTCTACTACTCGACCACGCTCTGGAGCGCGGTGGGCTTCGAAGAGTCCAGTTCGCTGGCCATCTCGGTCGCGACGTCCGTGACGAACATACTGGTCACCCTGGTGGCGATCGCGCTGGTCGACCGGGTCGGCCGCCGGCCCATCCTGCTGACCGGTTCCATCGGCATGACGGTGTCGCTGGCGACTATGGCCGTGGCGTTCAGCCAATCGGTCATGGTCGATGGCGAGCTCGCGCTGCAGGGTGCGTGGGGACCGATCGCCCTCGTGGCTGCGAACGTCTTCGTGATCTCCTTCGGTGCCTCCTGGGGACCGGTGGTCTGGGTGCTGCTCGGGGAGATCTTCCCGAACACCATCCGCGCCAAGGCTCTCGGCCTGGCCGCGGCCGCGCAGTGGATCGCGAACTTCCTCATCACCGTGACGTTCCCGCCGATGTCGGCCTGGTCGCTGCCGCTCACCTACGGCATGTACGCCCTGTTCGCCGGCCTGTCCTTCTTATTCGTGCTCACCAAGGTGCCGGAGACCAACGGGATGTCGCTGGACGAGGCCAATACGCTGCTGCCGAACAAGAACGCCGCGAAGCCGAAGGTCAAGCCGCGGCGCTAGTCAGATCAGGTCGCGGAGCAGCTCTTCCGGGCTGACTCCGCGGCCGCTCGCCCGGCGCTTGAGCCGGCCGAGTTCCTCGGCGCTCAGCGAGACCTGCACGGTGTGCGGGCGCTCGACCTCGAAGTCGAACAGGCCGAGGTCGGCGGATGCGCGTGGTGCGGCGAATTTCGCCGGCGCGGTCTTCGCAGCCGGGGTCGTTGCTGGGGCCGTCTTCACAACCGCGGCAGCCGGCACCGGCCCGCCGGCCACGAAGCCCGGCCCGGTGGGGATCGTGGCATTCCGTTGGTACGCCTCGGAGACGGCACGGGCGCGGGAGTCGGCGGCCTCGTTGAGCGGGTGGTTCGCGTGGCCCTTGACCCACTCGAATCGGTACTTGCGGCCCACCAGGGCCTCGTCGAGCTCCTGCAACAGGTCGAGGTTCATCACGGGCTTGCCGTCGGCCTTTCGCCAGCCCTTGGCCTTCCAGCCGCGCATCCACTTGGTGATGGCGTTGATGACGTACTGGCTGTCGCAGAGCACGAGCAGGTCGTCGTCCACATGCGCGGTGGCGCGGAACAGTTCGAGGACGGCCTTGAGCTCGCCTTGATTGTTGGTGGCGTGCTTCCAGCCGCCGGCGGCCCAGTTGTTGTCGTCGATGTACCAGGCCCAGCCGGCCGGTCCGGGGTTGCCAAGGGCCGAGCCGTCTGCGGCGGCGGTGATAGTCATGAATCCAGTCTGCCAGCTGGGCGAGTGGGGTCACTCCCGGTCGGCGGTGGTGACCGTGGCCAGGGCGCGCGCGACGGCGTCGACGGCCACAGCCACATCGGCGGCATCCGTGGACCAGTTGCTGACCGAGATGCGCAACACCGCCCGCCCCGACCAGACCGACCCGGACATCCAGACCGCCCCGTCCGCGATGAGGGCCTGCGTCACCCGGACCGTGCGGTCATCGGTGCCGAACGAGACCGACACCTGGGTGAAGACCACGTCGTTGAGCACCTCGACACCGGGCAGCGCCGCCAACCCTGTGGCGAGGGCGCTGGCGTTGTCGGCGAGTCCCTCGACGAGGGCCACCGTGCCGCTGCGACCGAGGGAGCGCATCGCCGCCCACACCGGAACGCCGCGCGCGCGTCGGGACAGCTCGGGCACCAGATCCATCGGGTCGGCGGTGCCGGCGTCGTCCCGCACGAAGTAGCTGGTGTGTGCCGCGAACGCGGACCGCGCGGCGGCCGGGTCGGCGACGATGGCGATGCCGCAATCGTAGGGAACGTTGAGGGTCTTATGGGCATCCGTCGCCCACGAATCGGCGGTGTCCAGTCCGGCCAGGGCGGGAGCCCAGCGGGGGCTCGCTGCCGCCCACAGCCCGAAGGCGCCGTCGACGTGCACCCAGGCCCCGGCATCGTGGGCCAACCGAATCGACTCGCGCATCCGGTCGAAGCTGCCCGAGTGCAGATTGCCGGCCTGAAGGACGACCAGGCTGGGACCGGTGACCGTCGCCAGTGCGTCCGCCAGGGCGTCGGGACGGATGCGCCCCTGCGGGTCGGCGGCGACGAGGGTCGGTTCGCCCAAGCCCAGGTAGCGCAGGGCGAGGATCACCGAACTGTGCACCTCGGCGCCGGCCAGTACGCTCACCCGTGGTGCGCCGGTCAGGCCATCCCGGTTGACGTCCCAGCCGACCGCGCGGAGCACCGCGCCTCGGCCGGCGGCCAAGCCGACGAAGTTAGCCATCGTGCCGCCGGTGGTGAAGCCCACTGCGCTCGAGGCTGGCAGATGCAGCAGGTCGAGAATCCAGGCACCGGCTCGTTCCTCGATCGCCGCGGTCGCCGGTGTCGCATAGCGCAGTCCGCCGTTCTGGTCCCACGCGCTCACCAGCCAGTCCGCCGACAGGGCCGCGGGCAGGGTGCTGCCCATCACCCAGCCGAAGAAGCGGCCGGAGCCGATGGCCATCAGTCCGGGTTCGGCCAGCGTGGCCAGCTCGGCCACCACCGCGGCGGGATCGGCAGGTTCCTCTGGAAGGGCGCGAGCGAAGGCCGCCGCCAGCTGGTCGACCGGCGCCGCCGGTTTCACGGGCCGGGACGGCAGCGAATCCAACCACTCGGCGGCGGACCGAACCGCCTGCTCGAGCGGGGCCCGGTAGTCCTCTGGCCGAAAAGTCATGCGGTCACCATACCCCCGCTTCCGGTGGACCTAGCCCTGGATGCAGGTACCGGAACTGACCATAGCGGAGAGGCCGTCGGCCTGGTCGACGACCGGGGCAACCTCGGACATAGCCAGGGCGTAGCCCACGTTGGCGGTATTGGCCGCCTTGGCGAAGATCACGCCGGCCACCCGGCCGTCGGCGCTGAGCAGCGGCCCGCCCGACTCGCCCTGCTGCACGTCCGCGGCGAGCGTGTACACGGCCCGGGCGGTGGGGGACTGGCCGTAGATGTCGGCGACGAGCACCGAACCCACCGACATGACCCTGGCCGGATCGGAGTCGAACGGCCCGCCGAACGGGTAGCCCAGGCTGACGCCCTCGCTGTCGACGGCCAGGTCACCCTGCAGGGTCAGCGGTGCGGCGGCCAGACCGGGTACGGCGATGATCGCGAGGTCGTCGACGGGGTCGAAGTAGACGATCTCGCCGGTCAAGGCACCGGCTCCCGGCACCTCCACGACGGCTTCGGTGACCCCGGCCACAACGTGAGCGTTGGTCATCACGCGTTCGGGGGCGATCACGAAACCCGACCCGGACTGACTCTGGCCGCAGGCGACGGCGTTGCCGGTGATACGCAGCACGGATGCCGCGGCAGTGTCGAGCGCGGCGCTGTCGAGCTGGGCCTCTGGCAGGGTCGGGCTCTGGCCGCCGAAGGCATCCGCGATAAGGGGCAGGCCGTCGTCGACGACGGTGGAACGCAGCTGTGCGAGGAAGCTCTTCACTGGATCGGGGGTGACCGAGTCGATGGTGCGCACGACCCCCGACGAGGCGATGGCGGAGGTGAGCGGGGGAATGCCCAGGGCGCCGACGCTGAACGCGACCATCGACATCACGGCGGCGGCGGCGGCCACGCCGATCACGGCGCCGAAGAGCCTGTCGACGCCGCGCAGCTTGCGCGGGGTGCGGCGGCGGAGGGCCAGACCGATCGACTCACCGATGGTGAGCCCGGCAATCACCAGCAGCAGCGCCGCGGCGATGGAGGCCGGAGTGCGCCACTCGGCGGCGGACACCCAGGTGGGCACCAGCGGCACCACGAAGTACGCCGCGACGGCGCCGGCGACGAGGCCCAGCACGCCGCTCAGGCTGCCGATCAGGCCGCTGCGGTAGCCGGCGCCCAGACTGGCGACGAGCAGCACGACCAGAATGACGTCGAGAATGACCGATCCCTGCATGCACACTCCAGCTCGAAGGGCGGAGGAACCGCCGAACTCAGCCTAAGCGGGTGGAAGCGGGTATTAGCTGGGAAGCCCGTCAGCCGCGGCGCAGCTCGATGAAGCTCAGGCCGTGCAGGTCGAGGCAGACGCTGTCGCCGGTGTCGACGAGCCGCATCAGGATCTCGGCGCAGCCTGGGCAGCGCAACAGCAGTCCGTGGGAGTTGGGGTACAACCGGGCGGTGGCCAGGGCATCGATGCGGCCGCAGGAGGCGCAGCGGCCGCGGGCGCTGACGACGTCGATGGCGAAGAACTCGCTGAGCGGACCGGCGGCGGCGTTGCCGTCCAGGTAGTCGAGGTCGTCGAGGTTGTCGGTCACGGTCTGGTCCCGGTGCCGCCGTAGCGTTCGGTTTTGATCCGATCGGGGGAATGGCCGGCCTGCACGAGCCAGTCGGCGACGCTTTCGACGAAGGCGGTGGCGCCGCAGACGAACACGGCGGGGTTGTCGGCGGCCGATAGCACGCTCTCCACCAGGGTCGCCGCATCCAGGCGCCGGGGTGGCCGGCCACTGCCGACCGGTGCCTGGCGGGTGTACACGACGGAGACATCGGCGAGCGGCGAGCGGGCCAGGTCGTCGAGTTCGGCACCGTAGTAGACGGCATCGGGTGCGCGCACCGAGTAGAGCAGGCGGAACGGGGCGGCGGCGCCGGGGGAGGCGGGGTCGGCGGCCGCGTGGGCGCGGAGCATGGCCATCAGCGGCACCACTCCGGAGCCGCCGGCGATGAGTTGCACGGGCGAGGGATCGGCCGGGTCCCAGACGAACCAGCCGCCGACCGGGCCCCGCACCTCCAGCTGGTCGCCCACGGCAACCTGGTGCACAAGATAGGGCGACACCTCACCGTCGGCCAGCTCCTCCACCGTGAGGTCGAATTCGTCCCCGGGTGACGCCGACGCGACCGAGTAGGAGCGCACGGCGGTGTACCCGTCTGTGGCGGTGAGGCGCACGTCGACGTGCTGGCCGGCGCGGTGCCCGGTCAGGCCGGGCAAGCGCAGACGCAGGGTGCGGGCGGTCCGGGTCTCCGGGGTCACGCCGATCACCTCCGCCACTCTCCAACCGGTTCTCACCAGTAGCGCTCTTCGCGCCAGGGGTCGCCGTACATGTGGTAGCCGTTGCTCTCCCAGAAACCGGGTTCGTCCTGCCGGAGCATCTCGAGTCCGCGCACCCACTTGGCGCTTTTCCAGAAGTACAGGTGCGGAACCAGCAGGCGGGCAGGGCCGCCATGGGCCGGTTCGAGTGCCTCACCGTCGAACTCGTGCGCGATCCAGGCCTTGCCGTCGAGCAGGTCGTCGAGCGGAACGTTGGTCGTGTAACCGCCGTAGGAGTGCGCCATGGTGAATTCGCAGTCGGACTCGACCGATTCGAAAAGGGTGTCGAGCGAGACGCCGCGCCAGCTGGTGCCGAGCTTCGACCAACTGGTGACGCAGTGGATGTCGCGGCTCACGTCATCCTGCTGGAGCGCGAGGAACTCCGTCCAACTCCAGCGGTGCACCTGGCCGGTCTCGGTGGTGATGGTGAACTCCCACTCCTCCGGAGTGATCCGCGGGGTGGGGCCGGCTGAAAGCACCGGGAACCCGTCGGTGAGGTGCTGGCCGGGTGGGAGAGTCGGGTCGTCGCGGCGGCCGCGGCCGAAAAAGCCTGAGGAGACGATTCCCATGACGGTGTCCTTTCTGC
Source organism: Cryobacterium sp. TMT4-31 (assembly GCF_004403385.1). Lineage (NCBI taxonomy): Bacteria > Bacillati > Actinomycetota > Actinomycetes > Micrococcales > Microbacteriaceae > Cryobacterium > Cryobacterium sp. TMT4-31. The sequence continues at coordinate 682 of NZ_SOGI01000040.1, read as the reverse complement.
GGCGGGTTCCTGTGTCACCCCTGTTGTAGCGTGTGCCGGGACGATTCACCAGTGTCACGACTCCAGTCGGGCGTGGCCCTCAGCTGTCTTCGGTCGGCCGGGCCTGGTCCATCCACCACTCGATGAACTCCCGGGCCCGGCCGTCTGGAGCGAAGCGGATCACCCAGAGGTTGCTGTAGACCGGACCGGCCGCGTAGCGCGTGACGCCGTCGATGATGGACATCTCGGGGGTGATCATCAGCGGCGACCACTCGAAGGTGAAACTGTCGGGCTCGTCGGCGTGATCCAGCCACCCGGCGACAATCGCTGGGCGTCCGCGCCGTGGTTCCCCGAACGGGTCGGTGTAGTACTCGGCATCTTCGGTGAAGAGTGCGTTGATGTGATCGGGATCGTTCGAGGACCAGGCCTTGAGGTACCCCTGCATCCATCGGGTGGTGGCGTTCGGGGTATCAACGGGCTCGTTCATGCCCTAGTTGTAGCGCGTGCACCGGAATCCGGCCAGAGGCGGCGGTCAAAACGGGGGAGGGCCGTCGATTCCGAGTCTCGGTGTGCGGCTGTCGTGGCGGGCGGTGACGTAGCTGGCGGGGTCGTAGGTGGTGGGGTCGGTGTTGGTGGGGGCTGAGGTGTAGGTCTTGCCGGCGGGGGTGGTCCAGGTGAGGGCGCCGCCGGGGCCTTGGCGGGT
>NZ_SOGI01000052.1:0-24577 GCF_004403385.1 Cryobacterium sp. TMT4-31 | reverse complement strand
GCCGGGCCGCACCGCGCGCCCGGCTGCACCGCGGCCGCGCCCTGCCCCGGCCCAGCCTGCCCAGCCGGCAGGGCCCGCCCACGGTCTCCGGCCGCTGGTCGATCGTGCCCGTCGCCGACACCTCGGCCACCCGCCGCGCACACGCGTTGGGCGAGACCATGCTCGAACGCTACGGCGTGGTCACCCGCGGCGCCGTGATGGGCGAGAACGTGCTCGGCGGCTTCGCCCTGGTCTATAAGACCCTCAGCGGCTTCGAGGAGATGGGCCGCTGCCGCCGGGGCTACTTCGTGGAGGGCCTCGGCGCCTCCCAGTTCGCCACCGCCGGCACCATCGACCGGATGCGCGGCTACGTCGACCAGCGGGAACGCGCCGAACGCGGCGACAGGTCGGTTTCCGCCGCGGTGACCCTCGCCGCCACCGACCCGGCCAACCCCTACGGCGCCGTGCTGCCCTGGCCGGCCCTGCCCGAGGGCACCGGTCACCGGCCCGGCCGGAAGGCCGGCGGCCTGGTGGTACTCGTCGACGGGCACCTGGTGCTCTACGTGGAGCGCGGCGGCAAGTCGATGCTGGTGTTCGATCCGGCCGCCGCCGTTGACGGAGAGGCCGGCGAGACCGGTGCGGGTGCAGCCGAAGACGCACCCGCACCCGCCGCGACGCCCCGTTCGGCTCCGGCGACGGCACCTGCCTCCCGCGCGGCACCGGGCACAGCGGGCACCCCACGACCGGCGGCATCCGAGACCGTGCTCGCGGCGACCCGGTCGCTGGCCGCGACCGTCACCGCCGGGCGGGTGCCCAAGCTCGCCGTGGAAACCGTGAACGCCGAGTTTGTGCTCGGCACCACCGTGGGCGACGCGTTGCGCGCCGCCGGCTTCACCGAGACGCCGAGGGGGCTGAGGCTCAGTGCCTGAGGGTGACACCGTCTACCGCAGCGCCCGCAGTCTCGACGACGCCCTGCACGGCGCCACCCTCACGCACTGCGACATCCGGGTGCCCGCCTTCGCCACCGTCGACCTGACCGGCCAGACCGTGCACGAGGTCATCAGCCGCGGCAAACACCTGGTGGCGCACGTGGGGGAGACCAGCATCCACTCGCACCTGAAGATGGAGGGCACCTGGCACCTCTACCGGCACGGCACCAAATGGCAGCGGCCCGCATTCCAGGCCCGCATCGTGCTGGAGACCGCGGACTGGGTGGCCGTGGGATTCGAGCTGGGCACCCTCGAGCTGTTTCCCACCCCGGAGGACGAGCAGCACCTCGGCTACCTCGGTCCCGACCTGCTCGGCCCGAACTGGGACGCCGCGGAGGCCGTGCGCCGGCTCCGCGCAGCCGCGGACAGCGCCGCCGGAGACAGCACGGCCGGAGACAGCACTGCCGAAGACACTGCAGCGGGGGACCGGCCGGTGGCGGTCGCCCTCGGCGACCAGCGCAACCTCGCCGGGCTCGGGAATGTGTACGTCAACGAACTGTGTTTCCTGCGCGGGCTGCTGCCCACCCGGCCGATCGCTGAGGTCACCGATGTCGCCGGCCTGGTCGCGCTGGCGCACCGGCTGATCACGGCCAACCGGGACCGTTCGGAGCGCACCACCACCGGCAACCTGCGCCGGGGCGCACGCACTTTCGTCTACGGGCGCGAACGGCAGCCGTGCCGACGATGCGGCACGAGCATCCGCAGTGGCCGGCTGGGCCGCAGCGAACTCGAACAGCGGGTCACCTACTGGTGCCCGCGCTGCCAAACCTGAGCCAACTGTTGCCCGTCCGGACAATTGTGCCGGCGCACCGGACGCACATGTCCGATTCGGCAACAGTTGCGGGGGAGGGAGCTAGTTGACCGGGCCGGTGAACTTCTCGCCGGGGCCCTGGCCGATGGGGTCCGGGATGCTCGACGCCTCGCGGAACGCCAGCTGCAACGACCGCAGCCCGTCGCGCAGGCTCCGCGCGTGCATGTCCGAGATATCGGGGGCGGATGCCGTGATCAGGCCGGCGAGGGCCGTGATCAACTTGCGCGCCTCATCCAGGTCGATCTGCGTGTCGGGGTCGTCGGCGAGGCCCACCTTGACCGCCGAGGCGCTCATCAGGTGCACCGCCGCGGTCGTGATGATCTCCACCGCCGCCACATCCGCGATGTCTCTCGTGGCCTGGCCGGACTGGTCCTGATCGTAATTGTCGCTCACTGGTTTCCTCTGCTATGCTTACCCGGGCTCCGAGATGAAAGTCTCGGTACGAAAGTGGATAATCTCCCACCCGCGCTTGACCGCTTCATAAAGGTTACCGGGTTGTTTGCACTCCGCCGTCGCTCGCTGGTTTCCAGCTTGCACGGTAGATAGGGTGCCGTACGTGGTTGATGAGTGACGGAACAAGGAAATGTTCCAGATCCCAGGAATTGCGCGCGCGATTGTCTCCTCTTCGTCTCCGGACGACATCCGTTGTCAGGCTGTAGCCACGATGCTTGAGTAGAGGAGAGACGCATCAGCGATCCCCGTACAAATGACCGTATCCGCGTCCCCGAAGTCCGTCTCGTTGGTCCCAACGGCGAACAGGTTGGGGTCGTGGCGATTGATGTCGCCCTGCGCCTGGCACAGGAGGCTGACCTCGATCTGGTCGAAGTAGCCCCCACGTCCAAGCCGCCGGTCGCGAAGATCATGGATTACGGCAAGTTCAAGTACGAAGCTGCGCAGAAGGCGAAAGAAGCCCGGCGCAACCAGGCGAACACGATCCTCAAAGAGGTTCGTTTCCGTCTCAAGATTGATAAGCACGACTACGAGACCAAGCGCAAGCGCGCCGAAGGCTTCCTGAAGGCCGGCGACAAGGTCAAGGCCATGATTCTGTTCCGTGGCCGTGAACAGTCCCGTCCCGATCAGGGTGTACGTCTGCTTCAGAGATTTGCCGAGGATGTCGCGGAATTCGGTTCTGTGGAATCGAGCCCGACCATCGACGGTCGAAACATGGTCATGGTGATTGGCCCGCTGAAGAACAAATCAGAGGCCAAGGCAGAGGCCAATGCACATAGAGCTGCAGATAAAGCAGCCAAACAGGAGGAAAAGAATGCCTAAGCAGAAGACCCACTCTGGGACAAAGAAGCGTTTCAAGGTCACTGGCTCCGGCAAGATCATGAAGCAGCAGGCCGGACTTCGCCACAACCTCGAGGTCAAGAGCACGCAGCGCAAGTCCCGCCTGAACCAGGACCAGGTTCTCGCCAAGGCCGACGTCAAGGCCATCAAGAAGCTTCTCGGCCACTAGGCCCCGTACCCCTAAAGGAATTAGAAAATGGCAAGAGTAAAGAGGGCCGTAAACGCCCACAAGAAGCGTCGCGTAATCCTTGAGCGCGCCCAGGGTTACCGCGGTCAGCGTTCACGCCTGTACCGCAAGGCCAAGGAGCAGGTCACTCACTCCCTCGTCTACAGCTACCGTGACCGTCGTGCACGCAAGGGTGACTTCCGTCGCCTGTGGATCCAGCGCATCAACGCTGCGTCCCGTGCGAACGGCCTGACCTACAACCGCCTCATCCAGGGCCTCGCCCTGGCCGGCATCCAGGTTGACCGTCGCATCCTCGCCGACCTCGCCGTCACCGAGCCCGCCACCTTCGCGGCCATCGTTGAGAGCGCCAAGGCAGCACTGCCCGCTGACACCTCCGCAGCCAAGGTTGCCAAGTAGTCACACCTGCTTGTTTCACGGGAGCGACCATCACTGATGGTCGCTCCCGTTTTGCGTACCCTGCGGCGCATTAGATGGCCGGGGTGCCCGGCACCTAAACTGAGTGCATGCTAGATAACCCCCGATCTCCTCGCGTGCGTGCCGTCGCGAAACTTGCGAACCGAGCCGCTCGCTCCGAGACGGGACTGTTCCTCCTCGAGGGTCCGCAGGCCGTCTCCGAAGCCCTCACCTTCCGCCCCGAACTCGTCGTGGAGTTGTACGCCACTCCCACGGCGCTCGAGCGCTACACCGAGATCGGCGATGCCGCGGTCGCCGCAGGCGTGGACGTGGAATTCGTCACCGAACAGGTGCTCGAGACGATGGCCGACACCGTCACCCCGCAGGGCTTCATCGCGGTGTGCCACCAGTTCCCCACCTCGATCAAGAAGATCTTCGCCAACGAGCCCAAGCTCATCGCCATCCTCGAAGAGGTGCGCGATCCCGGCAACGCCGGCACCATCATCCGGGCAGCGGATGCGGCGGGCGCCGACGCCGTGATCTTCACCGGCCGCAGCGTGGATCTGTACAACCCCAAGGTGGTGCGCTCCTCCACCGGTTCGATCTTCCACCTGCCCGTCGCCGTTGGCGTCACTCTCACCGATGTGCGTGAGCGGGCGAAGTTCGCCGGCATGCAGATCCTCGCCGCCGACATCAAGGGCGAGGACCTGCTCGCGGCCCGCAATAGCGGCCTCCTTGCCGGGCCCACCGCGTGGTTGTTCGGCAATGAGGCCCGCGGTCTCACCGAGGAAGACCTGGCCATGGCGGACCGTTCGATCAGCGTTCCCATCTACGGTCACGCGGAATCGATGAACCTGGCGACGGCCGCTTCGGTGTGTCTCTACGAAAGCGCGTTCTCGCACCGCCCGTAGCATCTTTCCCGGTCGGGCGTCTATTACGTTTGGGTTACCGACCGGGTTAAAGCTGCGGTAAAGGTGGTCGGTCTGGCAGCACGGGCCTAAGTTGGAGGGTATGGAGCCAACAGACGCATCACCGGCGACGTCCAACATCACCGTGCGCCGGGGCGAACCCCTGGTCGTCATGACGGACGTCAACAAGCACTACGGGGAACTGCACGTTCTGAAGAACATCAATGCCACCGTCACCCGAGGCGAGGTCGTTGTGGTCATCGGTCCCAGCGGCTCGGGCAAGTCCACCCTGTGCCGGGCCATCAACCGGCTCGAGACCATTGACTCCGGCTCGATCACCATCGACGGCATGGAACTGCCCGCCGAGGGCAAGGCCCTCGCCCATCTCCGGGCCGACGTGGGCATGGTATTCCAGGCGTTCAACCTCTTCGCGCACAAGACCGTGCTCGAGAACGTGACGCTCGGCCCCATCAAGGTGCGCGGCATGAGCAAGGCGGACGCCGAGAAGAAGGCCATGGCGTTGCTCGAACGCGTCGGGGTTGCCAACCAGGCCAAGAAGATGCCATCCCAGCTTTCCGGTGGCCAGCAGCAGCGTGTGGCCATCGCCCGGGCCCTGGCCATGGACCCCAAGGTGATCCTGCTCGACGAGCCCACCAGCGCGCTCGACCCCGAGATGATCAATGAGGTGCTCGAAGTGATGGTCAACCTCGCCAATGAGGGCATGACCATGATCGTCGTCACGCACGAGATGGGCTTCGCCCGGAAGGCCGCCGATCGGGTCATCTTCATGGCCGAGGGTGACATCGTCGAGGAAACCACCCCGGAGAAATTCTTCACCAACCCCCAGAGCACGAGAGCGAAGGACTTCCTCTCCAAAATACTTGCCCACTAATCTGTCGGCGAGACACACAGCACACAGGAGGAAACCATGAGACGCAACAAGGGTCTAATGATCTCAGCCATCGCTCTGGCCGGAGCGTTCGCGCTGAGCGGCTGCACCGATTCGGGCGCAAGCACGCCGTCCGCGGCACCCGTGGAAGAGGTGACCTTCGATGAGGGCACCACCATGGCGGCGCTGAACGAGGCCGGCGAGATCACCATCGGTACCAAGTTCGACCAGCCGCTCTTCGGCCTCAAGGGCCCGGATGGGGACCCGGTCGGCTTCGACGTCGAAATCGGCAAGCTCATCGCATCGAAGCTCGGCATTGAGGCGTCGGGCATCACCTGGACCGAGACCGTGTCCGCCAACCGCGAGCCGTTCATCCAGAACGGTGACGTCGACCTGGTCGTCGCCACCTACACGATCAACGACGCGCGCAAGGAAGTTGTCTCCTTCGCCGGCCCGTACTACGAGGCTGGACAGGATCTCCTCGTTCTCGCGGGTAACGAAGCTGACATCGCCGGACCGGAGGACCTCGCTGACAAGAAGGTTTGCACCGTGAGCGGTTCGACGTCGGAGAAGAACATCGCCGCGTACACTACCAACGTCATCGCGACCGACACCTACTCCAACTGCCTCGGCCCGCTGCGCAGCGGCGAGGTCGACGCAGTCACCACCGACAACGTGATCCTGGCCGGCCTCGCCGACCAGAACGCCGGTGAGTTCGAGGTTGTCGGCAACCCGTTCACCGCGGAGCCCTACGGCATCGGCCTGGCCAAGGACGACACCGAGTTCCGCAACTTCATCAACGACGTTCTTGAGGAAGCCTACGAGGACGGCACCTGGGCCGAGGCCTGGGAGGCCACCGCGGGCTCCGTGCTCGAAACGCCTGAGCCGCCGGCGGTCGACCGCTACTAGCACCACCGCACCGACCGATCGGGGTGGCCGCACCGGCCACCCCGATCGGCAGTTTTTCCGCTTTTGAAACACCCAGACCCAACTGAAGACCAACACAGAAGAGGAGGTGAGTCATGGACGCAGTCATCGAAAACCTGCCGCTCTTTCTGGAAGGCTTCCGGAACACGCTCGGGTTGCTGATTCTCTCCGGCATCGGCGCGCTCGTGCTCGGAACCATCGTCGCCGCCCTGCGAATCTCGCCCATCGCATCGTTCCGCGGATTTGCAACCGTCTACACCGAAATCGTGCGGAACACCCCGCTCACCCTCGTGCTGTTCTTCTGCGCCTTCATGCTGCCGTACCTGCAATTCTCGCCAGGCTACTTCCCCCTCGCCGTGATCGGGCTGACGGTCTATACCTCGCCGTTCATCGCCGAGGCGCTGCGCTCCGGCATTAACGGGGTCCCGGTCGGCCAGGCCGAGGCGGCACGCAGCGTCGGCCTCACCTTCGGACAGTCGTTGTCGTACGTGATCATGCCCCAGGCCATCCGCATGGTGATCCCGCCTCTGATCAACGTTCTCATCGCACTCACGAAGAACACCTCCGTCGCCGGCGCCTTCTTCGTCTTCGAGCTCTTCGGGGCAGCCCGCCGGGTCGTGAACGACCGCGGCGACGCCGTCATCGCGATCCTGCTCGCCGTGGCGTTCTTCTACCTGATCATCACGATCACGCTCGGGCAGATCGCCGCCCGGGTGGAAAAGAAAGTTGCGGTGCTGCGATGACCTCGGTCCTGTACGACGCTCCGGGGCCCAGGGCCCGCGCCCGTTCCAGAGTCATTTCCGTTGTCGGTATCGTGATCATCCTCGCGGGCCTGGCCCTGCTGGTGCTCGCCCTCGGCGCCCCCAAGCCCAACGCCAACGGCGCCGTGCAGCCCGGTCTCTGGGACCCGACCCGATGGGACGTTTTCACCGACGTCCAGGTGTGGCGATCGATCGGCGAGGGCGTGCTCGCCACGTTACGGATGGCCGGCGTCGCCGCCGTGATCGCACTGGTGCTTGGCGTCGTGTTCTCCTTCGCCCGCGCGGCCGACCACAAGGCCATCGCGATCCCGGCTGCGATCATCCTCGAGTTCGTCCGCGGGATGCCCGTCCTGCTGATGATGCTCTTCATCCTGCTGGTCTTTTCCAGCGGTCAATACTGGGCCGGTGTCGCAGCCCTCGGCCTGTACAACGGCGCAATCATCGGTGAGGCGCTCCGAGCGGGCATCCAGTCGCTGCCACGCGGTCAACGCGAAGCCGGCCTCGCCATCGGCCTGACCCCGTTGTCGACCCGGTTCCGCATCGAGTTCCCGCAGGCATTCCGTCAGATGCTGCCGATCATCATCGCGCAGCTCGTGGTGCTGCTCAAGGACACCTCGCTGGCCTTCGTCGTCGGCTACAGCGAACTGTTGCGCGTCGGCGCGCGCAACCTGCCGGACTACTTCGGTAACCGGTACTTCTTCTCCTTCTTCCTCGTAGTCCTCGTGATCTACCTGGCCATGAACCTGTCCCTGTCGTGGTTCGCGCGGTTCATCGCCCGGCGTTCAGGCCCCAAGTCAGGCAAACTGATCGGCCCCATGGCGCCGGAGCCGATTCCCGATAGCTCACTGAGTGCGGGTGCCGGTGTAGGTGCCGGTGCCGACGGCGGAGACTCCGGCCGCTGACCCGACCACGTTGTGCCCGGCCGCAGCCCACCCGCGGCCGGGCACTAAACTTGGGTCTCGTGTCTGCCCCCACTGAAATATCCGAACCCGTTGTCACCGCGGCCGTCGACGCCGCCCTCGCGGCCATCGACGCCGCGACCGACTCCGTCGCCCTCAAGGCCGTGCGCTCGGCGCACGTCGGCGAGGCCTCGCCGCTGGCCGCGCTGAACGCCCTCATGCGCAGCGTGCCCGGCGACCAGAAGGCCGCCGCCGGGAAGCTCGTCGGCCAGGCCCGCGCCCGGGTTAACCAGGCGCTGGGCGCCCGCGAAGCCGCCATCGTCGAAGCCGAGGCCACCGCCCAGCTCGCCGCTGAAGCCGTGGACGTCACCGCCGCCGCCTCCACTTGGCGGGCCGGCGCGCGCCATCCGCTCACCCTGCTGCAGGAACGCGTCTCTGACGTGTTCGTGGGCATGGGCTGGGAGGTCGCCGAAGGACCAGAGCTCGAGAGTGAGTGGTTCAACTTCGACGCGCTCAACTTCGACGAGGACCACCCGGCCCGCGCCATGCAGGACACCTTCTTCATCGACCCGCCCGAGGCGCACCTGGTGCTGCGCACCCACACCTCGCCCGTGCAGCTGCGCGCGCTGCTCGGCACCGAGCCGCCCGTGTACCGCATCGCGCCCGGCCGGGTCTACCGCACCGACGAGCTCGACGCGACCCACACTCCGGTGTTCCACCAGATCGAGGGCATCGCCGTGGACAAGGGCCTCACCATGGCGCACCTGCGCGGCACCCTCGACCACTTCGTCAAGGCCCTGTTCGGCGACGAAGCCAAGGTGCGCCTGCGCCCCAACTACTTCCCGTTCACCGAGCCGAGCGCCGAGCTCGACCTCTGGCACCCCACCTTCAAGGACGGTGCCCGCTGGATCGAGTGGGGCGGCTGCGGCATGGTCAACGCCAATGTGCTGCGCTCCGCGGGCCTGGACCCCGAGGTCTACTCCGGATTCGCGTTCGGCGTCGGCGTCGAACGAGCACTGATGTTCCGCAACGATGTGAAGGATATGCACGACATGGTCGAAGGCGACGTTCGGTTCAGCCAGCAGTATGGGATGGCCGTCTGATGCGCGTTCCCCTGAGCTGGCTCGGCGAATTCGTCGACCTCGAACCCGGCACCACCCCCGAAGCCGTGCACGCCGCCCTGGTGAGCGTGGGCCTGGAAGAAGAAGATATCCACCGCTTCGAGCTGACCGGACCCATCGTGGTCGGCCAGGTTCTCGAGTTCGTCGGTGAGGTGCAGACCAACGGCAAGACCATCAACTGGTGCCAGGTGCGCGTCGCCGCGGACGGCGAACTCGCCGCCGACGGCGGCCCCGCCATTCACGGCATCGTCTGTGGCGCGCACAACTTCGTCGTCGGCGACAAGGTCGTCGTGACACTGCCCGGCGCCGTGTTGCCCGGCCCGTTCCCGATCGCGCCGCGCAAGACCTACGGCCACGTCTCCGACGGCATGATCGCGTCGGCCCGTGAGCTCGGCCTCGGCGACGAGCACGCCGGCATCCTGGTGCTCGGCGACCTCGGGCTCGACCCCGAGGTAGGCACGGATGCGATCAGCCTGCTGGGCCTGGACGACTCCGCCGTGGAGATCAACGTCACCCCCGACCGCGGCTACGCCTTCTCGATCCGCGGAGTGGCTCGCGAGTACTCGCACGCCACCGGAGCGACCTTCCGCGACCCGGCCCTGGCCGTCACCGCGACAGCGTCCACCGAGGTCTTCCCGGTCTCGATCGAGGACACCGCCCCGATCCGCGACCGCATCGGCGCGAGCGTCTTCGTCACCCGCGTCGTGCGCGGCGTCGACCCCACCCGGCCGTCGCCGGCCTGGCTAATCGCCCGGCTCAAGCTGGCCGGCATCCGCTCGATCTCGCTGATCGTGGACATCACCAACTACGTGATGATCGAACTCGGCCAGCCGATCCACGGCTACGACCTCGACAAGCTCACCGGCGGGCTCGTCGTGCGTCGCGCGCAGCCCGGCGAGAAGCTCGTCACCCTCGACGACGTCACCCGCACCCTCAACCCCGAAGACCTGCTGATCACCGACGGTTCCGGCCCCATCGGCCTGGCCGGCGTGATGGGCGGAGCGACAACCGAGATCGGCGACGGCACCACCAATGTGCTCATCGAGGCCGCGAACTTCGACCCGGTGTCGATCGCGCGCACCGCCCGCCGGCACAAGTTGCCCAGCGAAGCGTCCCGCCGGTTCGAACGTGGGGTCGACCCCGAGGTCGCCGCAGTGGCCGCCGCCCGCGTGGTGCAGCTGCTCGAGGAGCTCGCCGGGGGAGTGGCCGACGGACTCGGCTCGCTGCACGACGCCACCCCGGAGCGTGCCCCGATCGACCTGCCCACCGGCTTCGTCTCCGGCCTGATCGGCTTGGAGTACACCCGCGAGGAGGTGCGCACCTCGCTGGCCGAGATCGGCGCCTCGATGACCGAGACCGCGACCGGCCTGGCCGTGACCGCGCCGAGTTGGCGTCCGGACCTCACCGACAAGTGGACCCTCGCCGAGGAGGTCGCCCGCATCGTCGGATACGACCGCATCCCGTCTGTGCTGCCCATCGCCCCGCCCGGCCGCGGCCTCACCCGCACCCAGCAGCTCAAGCGCTCGGTCGCCACGGTGCTCGCCACCACCGGACACACCGAGGTGCTGGCCTACCCGTTCGTCGCCGAGAAGGCGAACAACCTGTTCGGCGACCCCGCCAGCAGCACGGTTCCGCAGATCAAGGTCGCCAACCCGCTCGACGGCGAGGCCCCGTTCATGCGCACCTCGATGCTGCCCGGCCTGCTGCAGATCGCACACCGCAACCTGTCCCGCGGCTCGACCGACCTGGCGATCTTCGAGCTCGGCTCGGTCTTCCGCCCGGTCGAGGGCGTCAGCTACGGCAGCACCATCGTGCCGCCGGCCGCGGTGCGGCCCAGCGCCGAACTCGAGGCGAAACTGAACGCCGGCATCCCGCCGCAGCCGTTCACCGCCGGTATCGTGCTGCTCGGCAACACCGTGCGGCACCAGCCCGGCCAGGCACCCATCGCCGCATCCTGGCAGGACGCCCTCACCGCCGTCGCGCAGATCGGCCTCGCGGTCGGCCTGCCGATCCTGGTGCGCCAGGGCACCCACCAGGCCATGCACCCCGGCCGCACCGCCGAGCTGTTCGTGGCCACGGATGCCGGCGAGCTGTCGGTGGGCTTCGCGGGCGAACTGCTGCCCGCCGTGGCCCGCGGCGCCGACCTGCCCGCCGTGGTCGCGGTCGTCGAGCTCAACCTGTCCGCGGTCTTCGCCCAGGTCACCGGGGAGCTGCAGGCCACCGTGATCGGCACCAAGCCCGCCGCCACCCAGGACCTCTCGCTCGTGGTGGGTGTGCAGGTTCCGGCCAGGGACGTGCTCACGGCCGTGCGGGAGGGCAGCGGCACGTTGCTGGAAAGCATCGAGCTGGTCGACGACTACCGCGGAACGGGCATCGAGGCCGGGCAGAAGTCGCTCACCTTCGCGCTGCGGTTCCGGGCGCCGGACCGCACCCTCACCGCCGCAGAGGCCAGCGACGCGAAGCTGGCCGGCGTGCAACTCGCCGCCGCCCGCTACGGAGCGCACCTACGCGAATAACTTCTGCCTTGCCCTGCCCCGGCCTCCTGTCGCCCAACCGGGTTGACCTGGCCGGGCAGGGTCGCGGCACGTGTTGACCATCGTGGCAAGTCTTGGGCGCGGCGGCACGTGTTGTTGCGGGTGCCGTGGGGACTGGCGCGTGCCGCCGGAGCTTGCGCGTGCCGCCGGAGCTTACGCGTGCCGCGGGAGGTTAGCGCGCCGCGGGAGCTTGCGCGGTCGGGCAGGGTCGCGGCACGTGTTGAGAGTCGTGGCATGTCTTGGGCGCGGCGGCACGTGTTGTTGCGGGTGCCACGGGGCCTGGCGCGTGCCGCCGGGACCGACGCGTGCCGTGGGGGCTACCGCGTGCCGTGGGGGCTACCGCGTGCCGCCGGGGCCTGCGCGTGCCGCGGGGGCTTGCGTGTGTCGCGACGGCTTCATCGGGCAATGCGCGATTGTCGGGCTGTGCTGGCGTCCGGGTAGGTTTGGTCCATGGTCTTTTCGGTAGCGGTTGCGGGCGCCAGCGGGTATGCGGGCGGTGAGCTGCTGCGTTTGCTGGCCGCTCACCCCGATTTCGAGGTGCGCACGGTCACCGCGCACAGCAACTCCGGCCAGCGCCTGGTCGACGTGCAACCACACCTGCGCTCACTGTCCCACCTCGTGCTGGCCGACACGGATGCGACCACCCTGGCCGGCCACGACGTCGTCTTCCTCGCCCTCCCGCACGGCGCATCCGGGGCACTGACCGCCCAACTGAGTGCCGACACCCTCGTGGTGGACTGCGGCGCGGACCACCGCCTCGAGAGCGAGGCCGACTGGGCCGCGTTCTACGGCGGCGACTACTTCGGCGCCTGGGCCTACGGTGTGCCCGAACTGCCCGTCGCCGGCGGCCGGCAACGTGACCGGCTGATCGGCGCCCGCCGCATCGCCGCGCCGGGCTGCAACGCCAGCACGGTCGCCCTCGCCCTGGCCCCCGGCATCCTCGCGGGCGTGATCGAACCGGCCGACATCGTCGCCGTGCTCGCCGTCGGCCCCTCCGGCGCCGGTAAGAGCCTCAAGGTGCCCAATCTCGCCGCCGAGATCCTCGGCTCCGCCAACCCCTACGCCGTCGGCGGCAGCCACCGGCACATCCCCGAGATCCAGCAGAGCCTGCGCTGGGCCGGCGCGACCGGGCCCACCGTGTCGTTCACCCCGGTGATCGTGCCGATGTCGCGCGGCATTCTCGCCACCTCGACGGCCCGCCTGGTACCTGGCACCAGCGCCGCCGCCGTGCGCCACGCCTGGGAATCCCTTTACGCCGACGAACCGTTCGTGCACGTCCTGCCGACCGGCCAGTTCCCGCGTACCGCCGACGTTCTCGGCGCCAACACCGCCCTCATCGGCCTCGCGATCGACGAAGCCGCCGGCCGGGTGGTCACGGTCACCGCCGTCGACAACCTCGTCAAGGGCACCGCCGGCGCCGCCATCCAATCCGCCAACATTGCCCTGGGGCTGCCCGAAACCCGCGGCCTCAGTACGAATGGAGTTGCCCCGTGAGCGTCACCGCCCCCGCCGGATTCGCCGCCGCCGGCGTCACCGCCGGCCTCAAGAAGTCCGGTGGCCTCGACCTGGCCATCGTCGCCAACCTCGGCCCGCTCGCCAACGCCGCGACGGTGTTCACCAGCAACCGGTGCAAGGCCAACCCGATCATCTGGAGCCAGCAGGTGATGAGCGACGGCCGCGTCAGCGCCATCGTCCTGAACTCCGGCGGCGCCAACTGCTACACCGGCAGCATCGGCTTCCAGACCACCCACGCCACGGCCGAGGCCGTCGCCGAACAGCTCCAGGTCTCCTCCGGCGACGTTCTGGTCTGTTCCACCGGCCTGATCGGGGAGCAGCTCGACCTCGGCAAGATCACCGCGGGCGTCTTCGACGCCGGCGTGGCCCTCAAGGACGCCGCCGCATCCTCTGCCTCCGCCGGCCTCGCCGCCGCGCAGGCGATCATGACCACCGACACCCGGCCCAAACAGGCCACCCAGGTGTCCCCGGCCGGCTGGACCATCGGCGGGATGGCCAAGGGCGCCGGGATGCTCGCCCCCGGCCTGGCCACCATGCTCGTCGTGATCACCACCGACGCCGTCCTGTCCTCCGCACAGCTGGATGCCGCGTTGCGGCAAGCCACCCGGGTCACCTTCGACAGGCTCGACTCCGACGGCTGCATGTCCACCAACGACACCGTCAGCCTGCTGGCCTCCGGCGCCAGCGGCGTCGACGCGGACCCCGAAGAATTCACCACCGCGCTCACCAACCTGTGCCGCGACCTGACCCTGCAGCTTCAGGGCGACGCCGAGGGCGCCTCGCACGATGTGGCCATCGAGGTTTGTAACGCCGCGTCCGAAACCGAGGCCGTCACGGTGGCCCGCGCCGTGTCGCGCAGCAATCTGTTCAAGGCCGCGATCTACGGCAACGACCCCAACTGGGGCCGGGTGCTCGCCGCGGTGGGCACCATCCCCGAGGCCGACGCGGCATTCGACCCGTATGGCATCGATGTGGCCATCAACGGCATCCAGGTCTGTACGGCGGGCGAGCCGGACCAGCCGCGCGAGCTGGTCGACCTCACCCCGCGCGCCGTTTCGGTGGTCATCGACCTGCACGCCGGCACCGCGGGCGCCACGATCTGGACCAACGACCTCACCCACGACTACGTCGAAGAGAACAGCGCGTACTCCAGCTGATGAGCACCGAGCCGATGAGCACCGCCACTCCCGCCACACCGCCACAGGTTCCCACCCTCGACGACGTCGACAACACCCCCGCGGAGGCGAAGGTCAAGGCCGCCACGCTGATCGAGGCCCTGCCCTGGCTGAAGAAGTTCCACGACCAGATCATCGTCGTCAAGTTCGGCGGCAACGCCATGGTCAGCGAGGAACTGCAGCGCGCGTTCGCCGAGGACATGGTGTACCTCCGCTACGCGGGCATCCGCCCCGTCGTGGTGCACGGCGGCGGCCCGCAGATCTCCGCGATGCTCGCCCGCCTCGGTATCGAGAGTGAATTCCGCGGTGGCTACAGGGTCACCACCCCCGAGGCCATGGACGTGGTGCGGATGGTGCTCACCGGACAGATCAACCGCGACCTGGTCAGCCACATCAACGCGCACGGCCCCCTCGCCGCCGGCCTCAGCGGCGAAGACGCCGGCCTGTTCCGCGGACGCCGCCGCGGTGTCGTCATCGACGGCGAAGAGGTGGACCTCGGCCTGGTCGGTGACGTGATCGGCGTGGATCCCGAGGCCGTGCACGCGCAGCTGAGCGCCGGCCGGATTCCGGTGGTCTCGTCGATCGCGCCGGACGTCGAGGTGCCGGGCCAGTCGCTCAACGTCAACGCGGATGCCGCCGCCGCGGCCCTCGCCGTGTCTTTGAACGCCGCCAAGCTCGTGATCCTCACCGACGTGGCCGGCCTGTACAGCGACTGGCCCAACCGCGACTCTCTCGTGTCGGTCATCGACGTCGATGCGCTCCGCACCCTGCTTCCCGATCTCGAATCGGGAATGATCCCCAAGATGACGGCCTGCCTGGACGCCGTCGAGGGCGGCGTCGCCAAAGCGGCGATCATCGATGGTCGAGTGCCGCACTCGATCCTGGTCGAAATCTTCACCGGAAGCGGCATCGGTACTGAGGTGGTTCCCGCATGACCCTGCACGAACGCTACGCAGACGCAATGATGAAAACCCTGTCGCCCCCGCTGGCCGTGCTGGTGCGCGGTGAGGGCTGCTACGTCTGGGACGAGAACGGCACCAAATACCTCGACTTCCTGGCCGGCATCGCCGTCAACTCCCTCGGCCACGCCCACCCCGACATGGTCGCCGCCGCCCAGCAGCAGATCGGCACCCTCGCGCACATCTCCAACTACTTCGCCTCGCCGTCGCAGATCGAGCTGGCCGAACGGCTCAAACGCCTCACCGGTGCGGGCGACGCCGGCCGGGTCTACTTCTGCAATTCCGGCGCCGAGGCCAATGAGGCCGCGTTCAAGCTCGCCAGGCTGAACACCGCCGGCGGTCGCCGCAGCCGGATCCTCGCGCTGAACGACTCGTTCCACGGCCGCACCATGGGCGCGCTCGCCCTCACCGGCAAGCCGCTGATGCGCGCCCCGTTCGAACCCGTTCCCGGTGGCGTGCAGCACATCGAGACCAGCATCGCCGCCCTCGAGCGTGAACTGGACGCCACCGTCGCCGCACTGTTCCTCGAACCCGTCAAGGGTGAGGCCGGCGTCATCGACCTGCCGGAGGGCTACCTGCGCCGTGCCCGCGAGCTCTGCACCCAGCACGGCGTGCTGCTCATCATCGACGAGGTGCAGACCGGCGCCGGCCGCACGGGCAAGTGGTTCGCCTACGAACACTCCAACGTGATGCCGGATGCCGTCACGGTCGCCAAGGGCATCGGCGGGGGAGTGCCGATCGGAGCGCTCGTCACCTTCGGCGACACCAGCGACCTGTTCCTCCGCGGCCAGCACGGCTCCACCTTCGGCGGCAACCCGTTCGTCACGGCCACCTCCAATGCGGTGTTGGGCGTCATCGAACGCGACGACCTCGTCGGCAACGCCGCCCGTCGCGGCGAGGAGATCCGTGAGCTCATCGTCGGCATGGATTCGCCCCTGATCAGTGAAGTGCGTGGCCGCGGGCTGCTGCTGGGCATCGGACTGAGCGAACCGGTGGCCCTCAAGTTGGCCGCCGCCGCGCTGGTTGAAGGCCTGATCGTGAACGCCGCGAACGAATTCAGCATCCGGATCGCACCGCCACTGATCGTCGGTGATGCCGAGCTGGCCGACTTCGACGAGCGTTTTCGGGCGGCCCTGGCCCGTGTGACCAGTTCGGGTCTCGTGCCCGCCACTAGGTAACCCGCCACGAGATAAGGTGGAGGAATCCCGCATTACACCTCAGAATTCAGCGAAAGTGACCCCGTGACCCGCCATTTCTTGCGCGACGACGACATTTCTCCGGCCGAACAGGCCGAGATCCTCGATCTGGCCCTGGAACTGAAGCGAGACCGATTCTCGGTCCAGCCGCTGGCCGGACCGAAAACTGTCGCCGTGATCTTCGACAAGTCCTCCACCCGCACCCGGGTCTCGTTCGCCGTCGGCATCGCCGACCTCGGCGGCAGCCCGTTGATCATCAGCACCGCGAGCAGCCAGCTCGGCGGCAAGGAAACCGCCGCTGACACTGCCCGGGTGCTCGAGCGTCAGGTCGCCGCGATCGTGTGGCGCACCTACGGCCAGGCCGGACTTGAAGAGATGGCCCTGAACACCACGGTGCCCGTGGTCAATGCGCTCTCCGACGACTTCCACCCCTGCCAGTTGCTCGCGGACCTGCTCACCATCCGGGAGCACCGCGGCGACCTCGCCGGTCAGACCCTGACCTTCCTCGGTGACGGCGCGTGCAACATGGCGCAGTCCTACCTGCTCGCCGGGGCGACTGCCGGCATGCACGTGCGCATCGCCTCGCCGGCCGGGTACACACCCCACCCGCAGGTCGTCGCCGACGCGGAGGCCATCGCCGCCCAGACCGGCGGTTCCGTGGCACTGTTCACCGACCCGGCCGCGGCCGTTGCCGGCGTTGATGTCGTCATCACCGACACCTGGGTGTCGATGGGCAAGGAAGAGGAAAAGGCCATCCGGCTCGGCTCGCTCGGCAGCTACCGCGTCGACGCCGACCTCATGGCCCTGGCCAAACCCGACGCGCACTTCATGCACTGCCTGCCGGCCGACCGTGGTTACGAAGTCACGGCCGACGTCATCGACGGTCCGCAGAGCATCATCTGGGACGAGGCGGAAAACCGCCTGCACGCCCAGAAGGCGCTGCTCGTCTGGCTGCTCGCGCACAACGCGCGCTAACCGCCGGCTCGCACGCACCACCAATAAACTTGAATCACGCAAAACTTATGAAGGAGAACCATGGCTGAGCGGGTTGTACTGGCATATTCCGGGGGCCTTGACACCTCGGTGGGCATCGGCTGGCTGAAGGACGCCACCGGCAAAGAGGTCGTCGCACTGGCTGTCGACGTCGGACAAGAGGGCGAGGACATGGATGTCATCCGACAGCGCGCCCTCGACTGCGGCGCCGTGGAGTCGATCGTCGTCGACGCCAAGGACGAATTCGCCAACGACTACATCGTCCCGGCGCTCAAGGCCAATGCGCTGTACCAGAAGCGGTACCCGCTGGTCTCCGCGATCAGCCGCCCGCTGATCGCCAAGCACCTCGCCGCCACCGCCCGCGCCCTCGGCGCCGACAGTGTCGCGCACGGCTGCACCGGCAAGGGCAACGACCAGGTGCGCTTCGAAGCCGCCGTCACGGCCCTGGCCCCCGAGCTCACCTCGCTCGCTCCGGTGCGCGACTTCGCGCTGACCCGCGACAAAGCCATCGAGTACGCCGCGCTGCACAACCTGCCGATCGCGCAGTCGAAGAAGAGCCCGTACTCCATCGACCAGAACGTCTGGGGTCGCGCCGTCGAGACCGGCTTCCTGGAAGACCCGTGGAACGCGCCGATCGAGGACCTCTACACCTACACGCAGGACCCGTCCATCCCGCGCGAGGCCACCGAGGTCATCATCACCTTCGACCAGGGTGTTCCCGTTGCCGTTGACGGCAAGCCGGTCACCCCGCTCGAGGCCGTTGTGCTGCTGAACAAGCTCGCCGGCGACCAGGGTGTCGGCCGCATCGACATCGTCGAAGACCGTCTCGTGGGCATCAAGAGCCGCGAGGTCTACGAGTCCCCGGCCGGAATCGCCCTGATCACGGCCCACGAAGAGCTCGAGAACGTCACCGTCGAGCGCGACGTCGCCCGCTACAAGCGCGGCGTCGAAGCCAAGTGGAGCGAGCTCGTCTACGACGGCCTCTGGTTCTCCGGCCTGAAGAAGTCGCTGGACGCCTTCATCGACGACACCCAGAAGTACGTCTCCGGCGACATCCGGATGACGCTGCACGCCGGCACCGCTGTCGTCACCGGGCGTCAGAGCAAGCAGAGCCTGTACGACTTCGACCTGGCCACCTACGACACCGGCGACTCGTTCGACCAGTCGATGGCCAAGGGCTTCATCGAGCTGTGGAGCCTGCCGAGCAAGATCGCGGCCCGCCGCGACCAGGCCGCGAAGTAGGTCCCGGCATGACCGGCGACACGAGCATCAACCGCGCGGGTGAGGCGGGCGCCCTCTGGGGCGGCCGCTTCGCCGGCGGACCGTCGCCGGAGTTGGCGCGCCTCAGCAAATCCACCCATTTCGACTGGCAGCTGGCCGGGTACGACATCCGCGGGTCGCGCGCCCACGCGCGTGCCCTGGCCGCTGCCGGCTACCTCACCGAGGACGAACTGGCCGGCATGCTCGCCGGCCTGGACACCCTCGATGAGGCCGTCAACGATGGCCGGTTCCAGCCGGCCGCGACCGACGAAGACGTGCACTCGGCGCTGGAGCGCGGGCTGATCGACATCGTCGGCACCGAACTCGGCGGCAAGCTGCGCGCCGGCCGCAGCCGCAACGACCAGGTCGCCACCCTGGTGCGGATGCTGCTGCGCGACCACGCCGCCGTCATCGCCCGGCTCGTCGTTGACCTCATCGACGCCCTCGCCGCGCAGGCCGAGGCGAACGAGACCGCCATCATGCCCGGCCGCACCCACCTGCAGCACGCGCAGCCGGTGCTGCTGGCCCACCACCTCTTCGCGCACTGCTGGCCGCTGGTGCGCGACCTCGAACGGTTCACCGACTGGAACAAGCGGGCGAATTTCTCCCCGTACGGCTCCGGCGCACTGGCCGGCAACACCCTCGGCCTCGACGCGACCCTCATCGCCACCGAACTCGGGTTCGGCGCCGTCGTGGAGAACTCCATCGACGGCACCGCCAGCCGCGACCTGGTGGCCGAATTCGCCTACATCACGGCGCAGATCGGCATCGACCTGTCCCGCCTGGCCGAGGAGATCATCCTCTGGAACACCCGCGAGTTCGGTTTCGTCACCCTGCACGACTCGTATTCCACGGGGTCGTCGATCATGCCGCAGAAGAAGAACCCCGACATCGCCGAGCTCGCGCGCGGCAAGTCCGGTCGGCTGATCGGCAACCTCACCGGGCTGCTCACCACCCTCAAGGGCCTGCCGCTGGCGTACAACCGCGACCTGCAGGAGGACAAGGAGCCGGTTTTCGATTCCATCGAAACCCTCGAGGTGCTCCTGCCCGCGTTCACGGGCATGATCGCCACGATTACCTTCCACACCGAGCGCATGGCCGAGTTGGCGCCGCAGGGCTTCTCGCTGGCCACGGATGTTGCGGAGTGGCTGGTGAAACGGCACGTCAGCTTCCGGGACGCGCACGAGATCACCGGCACCCTGGTGAAGGTCGCCGAGGCCCAGGGCCTCGACCTGCACGAGATCGACGACGCCGGACTCGCGGAGATCTCGCCGTACCTCGTTCCCGAGGTGCGCGAGGTGCTCACCATCCAGGGCTCGGTCAACCGCCGTGACGGCCAGGCCGGCACCGCGCCCGTGCGCGTCGCCGAGCAGCGCGCCGCCCTGGTGGCCCGGGTGCATTCCCTGGCCACGGCGTTGGCTCGCTGAGCGTACCGCTGAGCACCGGCACGCCCCGACGAAAACGCTGCGGATGACCGTCGACCCTGACCTGTTCGCCCGGGGCGCGGTCGACGTGGCTCCGCTGCTGCTGGGCGGCCTGCTCCGGCACGGCGACACCGTGCTGCGCATCACCGAGGTGGAGGCGTACCTGGCCGGAACGGACCCCGGCTCGCACGCCTTCCGTCGGCGCACCGATCGAAACACCACCATGTTCGGGCCGCCGGGTCACCTGTACGCGTACTTCAGCTACGGCATGCACGTGTGCGCCAACATCGTCTGCTCTCCCGAGGGCGAGGCGTCGGCGGTGCTGCTGCGGGCTGGCGAGATCGTGGCGGGCCACGAGTCGGCTCGCGCCCGTCGCGGTCCGACGGTGGCTGTGCGGGACCTGGCGCGCGGCCCGGCCCGCCTCACCCAGGCGCTGGGTATCGGGCTGCACCAGGACGGTGCCGACCTCGGCGCCGAACCGTTCGAGCTGAGCCTGGCCGAGGCGGCTCCGGCGATGCAGACCGGCCCGCGGACCGGAGTGAGCGGCCCCGGCGGCGGCACCGAGTACGCCTGGCGGTTCTGGATTCCGGGGGACCGGACGGTGTCCGCGTACCGACGGCATCCGCACGCACTCCAATGATTCTCATACCTACCGGCCAGTTACTCTGGCTATCCCCAGAAAAGCGACACAGAAGGAAGCATCAATGCCCACACGTACCGCCCGCACAGCCTGGACCGGAACTCTCGACGACGGCGCAGGCCAGGTCGAACTGACGAGCTCGCAGCTCGGCACCCACGACGTGTCGTTCCCCCGGCGCGCCGCTGACGACGCCAATGGGATCACCAGCCCTGAGGAACTGCTCGGCGCCGCCCACTCCGCCTGCTACTCCATGCAGCTCTCCGCCGAACTGGCCGCCAGTGGCGGAACCATCGAGGCCCTGGACGTCTCCGCGGATGTCACCCTCGGTGCCGACCCCGCCGGTGGCTTTCGCCTCACCGGCATCCACCTCACCGTCTCCGGTGAGGTTTCCGGCATCGACAGTGAGACCTTCCTCGCCGCGGCGCAGGCCGCGAAGGAGAACTGCCCGGTCAGCAAAGCGCTCACCGGCGTGGAGATCACCCTCGACGCGGTGCTCGAAGACTAAGCACCCCGCAACCAACAAGCCCGGCCCGCAGGATGATCCTGCGGGCCGGGCTTGTATTCATGTGTGCGGGCGGCCGCAGCCGGCGTCAGGACTGCGCGAGGCTCACAAGGATGGCGCAGGCGCACGCCCAGATGAGGCTGGCGAAGGTGCCGATGATGAACCGTTCGCGCGCCTCAGAGGATGCCAGCTCGGTGAAACGGCCGACGCCCTTGATCGCGACGACAACGGCGAGGGCCTCGGGAAAGCCCGCCAGGATGGCGCCGGCGACGGCCAAACGCTCCAGGATGCCGATGGTGAGACCGCCGCGCAGCACCTCGTGCACCGCAGTCGACGGGACCGCATCGCCGACGGATGCCGTGTCGGCGGCGGGGGAGGACTCGGTGCCGACGAGGATGCCGCCGTGGCTGCCGGGCGCCACCGAGTTCTTCGTGGCCAGCTGCAGGGCCAGTACGGCGGCCGGACCGCCGCCGATCACGGCCAACGCCAGCGCGGCCAGGCCGATGACCACCCCGAAGACCACCGGCGCCTCCCCGAGGGGGAGGGCGGCGAGCAGCAGGGCCCCGCCCAACGCCCCGGCCGACGCGATCGCGAACGGCTGCTTACCCAGCCGGAAGGCGAGGACGGCCAGGATCAACGAGGCCATTGTGACCAGGAGCAGGAGCACCCAGTACAGGTACTGCACGACGTCGAGGGAAGTCAGGGCATTCATCGGCGGAGGCCATCCATTTCGCTGGTGTCGCTGTCTTGGGTGTCGCTGTCGTGGGTGTCGTTGTCGACGGTGTCACTGGTGAGGGTGGCACTATCAAGATTGTCTAGCAGCCTAACCAGTGCCCGGTGCGCGGCGCGCTCCACCTTCCACTGCGCGCTTTTCACCCGCTGGCTCACCGCGGCCGTGGAGATGCCGAGCCTGCGGGCGATGTCGGTCTGCGCGAGCCCGTTCTCGAGCAGGTCCACCGCCTCCCACCCCTCACCGCTGCGGCGCTGGCGCAGCAGGAGCAGCATCGTCACGAGTGCCTCCACTTCCGTGGCTGTCGAAGTTCCGGGCCGGTCCGCGGCGGGCGGGGTGTCCAGCGCGAAGCGGGCCTCGGCCCGTTTGGCCCGGGTCACCGCGGCCCTGGCGGCGATGAACGCGTCACCCGTGGCCTGCCGGGTGGTGGCCGGCAGCGGGGTACGCACCGGGCCGACGCCCACCCCGACGCTCCAGAATCCGGTGCGGTGCAGATCGAGCACAATAGCGAACGCGTCGGCGGCCGTGCCGACGAGGAGCTGGATCTCGTCGCCGGAGGTCTGGTCGGGGGGCAGCGTGAAAGCCTCGGCGTGGCGCTGCACCAACTCGGCGATCATGTCGCTGGCGCGATCACGATCATGGCGGCTGTCGATTTGATCGGCGGTAATCACAAACATGGGTTAAGCCTCCGTCCTAATCACAGCCTAATCAAGCTTCAAGCATTAATCCAGCTGTATTTAGCTTCAGGGCTTGATATCCGGCCCGTGTCGGAGGCTGAATCCCGAGAACCCGGCCGCCTGCGCTGGTAATCTGGCTTCGTGTCAGACCCCAGCATCCTTGCTCAGCAAGCCAACGATCCCACCTTCGCCGACGTCTGGGAGGAAATCTCCTGGCGTGGCCTGGTCCACGTTTCCACCGATGAGTCGGCGCTGCGCGCCCTGCTCGCCGGAGACCCGATCACGTACTACTGCGGCTTCGACCCCACCGCGGCCAGCCTGCACCTCGGCAACCTGGTTCAACTCCTGCTGATGCGTCGGCTGCAGCTAGCCGGCCACCGGCCGCTCGGCCTCGTCGGCGGGTCCACCGGGCTCATCGGCGACCCGCGCCCCACGGCGGAGCGCACGCTGAACACTCCGGAGGTCGTCAACGAGTGGGTCGGCTACCTGCAGGCTCAGGTCACCCGCTTCCTCAGCGCCGAGGGCGACAACGCCGTCACCCTGGTGAACAACCTCGACTGGACGGCGCCGCTGTCGGCGATCGACTTCCTGCGCGACATCGGCAAGTACTACCGGGTGGGCACCATGCTCAAGAAGGATGCGGTGAGCGCACGGCTCAATTCCGACGCGGGCATCAGCTACGCCGAGTTCAGCTACCAGGTGCTGCAGGGCATGGACTTCCTCGAGCTCTACCGCAGCCACGGCTGTGTGCTGCAGACCGGGGGCAGCGACCAGTGGGGCAACCTCACCAGCGGCACCGACCTCATCCACCGCGCGGAGGGCACGAGCGTGCACGCGATCGGCACCCCGCTGATCACGAACACCGACGGAACCAAGTTCGGCAAGAGCGAGGGGAACGCGGTATGGCTGGATCCCACTCTCACGAGCCCGTACGCGATGTACCAGTTCTGGCTGAACACCGACGACGCCGACGTCATCGCCCGGCTCAAGATCTTCACGTTCCTCACTCGCGTGCAGATCGATGCGCTCGAGGAGCTGGTGGACACCGAGCCGTTCAAGCGCGAAGCCCAGCGCACCCTCGCCTACGAGGTGACCAGCCTGGTGCACGGTGTCTCGGCGACGGATGCGGCCATTCGGGCCACGCAGGCCCTCTTCGGTCAGGGCGAGCTCGCCGATCTTGATGCCGAAACCCTCGAGTCGGCGCTTCGGGCGCTGCCGAACACCACGACGTTCCCGCAGGCGCAGGTAATGCAGCTACTCGTGGACACCGGACTGACCAAGAGCCTGGGTGAAGCCCGCCGCGCGATCGGCCAGGGCGGCGTTTACCTGAACAACGTGAAGGTCACCGATGAGACGGCCACCGTTGAAGGATCGGTCCTGCCCGGGGGAGTGGCTGTGCTCCGTCGTGGCAAGAAGACCCTCGCCGGCGTTTTCGTCGAATAGGCCCCGCCCGCTCGCTGTGTGACCGGCAGGTTACGGGCGCATTGCGGGCGGGTGTCTATCTGCGACACGCCCGGGATGCTCCCGGGATTGCGGGGCATTCGGAACCCGCGTAATGTCATCTCTTGTCACCCCACAGGTGCGGAAAGCCGAAGAGCTTCCCGGCCTCAAGCGGGACCACTTCCAAGTGTTGGCAGCGAATTCATTCGAACTGCCGGACTTGACGGAAACAGAACAACATCGAAGTGCCTCAGTGCAAAGGTCAATTGACCGGCGGCTGGGTGCGTCCGATCCTTGAGAACTCAACAGCGTGCACAATGTCAAATGCCAAAAACCTCGGTCGTAGGGTCCCTTTCTAGGGGATACCGCGAAAGAGAT
>NZ_SOGI01000001.1:0-24445 GCF_004403385.1 Cryobacterium sp. TMT4-31 | reverse complement strand
GGCTGACCTGGCCCGCTCGGGCGGCCCGGCCCGGCCCGCGCTCGTCCCCGCGGCACGCGCTCGTCCCCGCGGCACGCGCTCGTCCCCGCGGCACGCGCTGTAGCGGGTGCCGCCGGGCATAAACCCTGCCGCGAGACGGCGGATGCACACCTGGCCCTGACGGCTTCCGGTCTCCTGTGGGAGCAGGTACTGGCGGGGCCCGTCAGACATACACTTGCGAACGCCCGTCGTCGCGGCGAGCGCCGTGCGCGAGTTCGCCCGCGGCGGCTACCACGGCACGACCATCGCCGATGTCGCCCGCGACGCCCGCATCTCCCCCGCCTACGTGTTCAAGCTCTTCCCGAGCAAGGAACGACTGTTCGTGGCGGCGCTCGACGACTGCTTCGAGCGCATCCTCGCGACCCTCGCGGCCGGGGCCGACTCTGCGGCGGATCAGGGGCCCGATGCGGTGCTGGAAGCGATGGGCGGCTCCTACGCAGAACTCATCAGCGACCGAACCTTGCTGCTGCTCCAGGTGCATGCCCAGTCCGTCGCCGACATCCCGGAGATCGGCCAGGCCCCCCGCGCCGGGCTGAAGCGGGTGACCCGCTTCGCCAAGACCCGCTCGGGGGCGAGCGACAGCGCCGTGCAGCGCTTCGTCGCCTATGGGCAGCTCTGCCACCTCATCGTCACGGCCGGCATCGACACCGTGCCCGACGAGTGGGCGACGATCCTGTCGCACGGCATCCGCCACCCCGCCTGAACCGCCAGGACCCGATCCATTTTCGGTTGTCCAAATTAGTGAGTGTCCAGTCACTCTCTCCACGAAAGGTACCCATCATGAGCCCCGTCACCGGCCCGACGCGCACCCTCACCGGGGCGCTCGCACCGACTCCGCGGAGCAGCCATCGCTGGGCTGCCCTCACCGGCTGGCCCTGGCGCAGTTCCTCGTCGTCCTCGACGCGTCCATCGTCAACATCGCCCCTCCCCCCCCCGTGCTCGGCGGCCAGCTGGGCCTGGACACCGTGGCCCTGGCCTGGGTCATCACCGCCTACGTTCTGCCGTTCGGCGGCCTACTCCTCCTCGGCGGCCGGCTTGCCGACCGCTACGGCCACCGTCGGCTGTTTCTCCTCGGCACCGCGGGCTTCGTCGCGGACTCCGTCCTCGCGGGCCTCTCCTCACCGGCGGGATGTTGCTGGGTGCCCGCGCCGTGCAGGGGGCATCCGCCGCACTGCTCGCCCCCGCGGCGCTGGCCTTGCTCACCCAACTGTTCCCTGCGAGCACCGACCGGGCGAAGGCCCTGGGCATCTGGGGCGCCGTTGCCGGCATCGGGTCGGCCGCCGGCGTGCTTCTCGGCGGCGCGCTGACCGCGAGCTTCGGCTGGCAGGCGGTGTTCTTCGTCAACGTGCCGGTCGGACTGCTCGTGCTCGTCGCCATCCCGATGCTGATCAACCGCGACCCCGCCACACCCCCGTCCCGGCTCGACTTCCCCGGCGCGATCACCATCACGGGGGCGCTGGTCGCCGCGGTCGGTGCGCTCAGCAGAATCGAGCAGGTCGGCTTCGCTCATCCGCTCACCCTAGGCCTGGCCGCCGCCGCCCTCGGGCTCGGCGCCGCGTTCATCGCTGTCGAGCCCCGCAGCGCCGAGCCGCTGGTACCGCTGGGCGTGTTCCGCAATCGCAACCTCAGCGCCGGCAATCTTGTGATGCTGCTGTTCGGTGCGGCGATGGTGGCCCTCTTCTTCGCCCTCTCGGTGCACCTGCAGGCCGTGCTCCACTACGACGCTCTGACCGCCGGCCTCAGCCAGCTGCCGCTCGCCGGCGCCCTGGTGCTCGTCGCGGGGATCGCGCCCGCACTCGTGGGCAGGCTAGGCGTGAAGCGCACGCTGATCGGCTCCCTGCTGGTTCTCGCGGCCGGCCTCTTGTGGCTGGCAGCGGTGCCGAGTGAGGCCGTCTTCGCCGTGCACATGCTCGGCCCCAGCCTCGTCATCGGGGTCGGTCTCGGCGGCGCTTTCATCACCGCCACTGCTGCGGCCGGACGGCGCCCAGAGCCTGTCGAAGGACATGCATCCGGTGTTCGGCGCGCTGATCGTCGCCGTCTCGGCTGTGCTGCTCGTCAAGCTGTACCGGCGCCCGCGCTGATTTCGTTCGGCACGCACACCGGCTGAGTCTCGGCCACCCAGCCCCCGCCGCGTCTGCAGCGGGGGCGGGTATATGAATTGTTGCGTGGCCTCGATTTGGTACTGTGAAATGCACGTGGAACCGGGATAACGATGCCGCCAGCCAGTGCCGCCATCGAACCAGGAGCGAGCAATACTGTGATCCGCATCGGAGTCGTGGAAGATGAGCCACGGAGCAGGCAGCATGTTCTCGACCACCTGCGCCGCTACGAGGCCGAGCATGGCCAGTCCTTCGAGATCCGTACGTTTGCCGATGGGCGGGACATCTCGGCGGGCTACATCCCTGACTTCGACATCATCTTTCTCGACGTCGAAATGGAGCACATCGACGGCTTCACCGCCGCCAAACACATTCGCGAGGTGGACCCCGAGGTCGTGCTCGTGTTCATCACGAACATGGCGCAGCACGCCATCCGCGGCTACGAGGTGGATGCCCTGAGCTACCTTCTCAAACCGGTGCCCTACTTTGCCTTCTCCCAGGAGCTGAACCGCTCGATCGAGCGCGTGCGCAAACGCGCCAGCGACTCGATCATGCTCACCGTTGACGGCGAGCTGCTCCGTGTCGACCTCTCCGGGATCCTCTACTTCGAGAGCGTCAAGCACCGTATGGTGGCACACGCCCTCACCCGGCAGTACCACTTCGTCGGCACGATGAAGGCGATGGAAGCGACCCTGAACGGTAAGGGGTTCTTCCGAAGCAATAATGGTTACCTGGTGAACCTGCGGCACGTCACCGGCGTCAAGCAGAGCAGCTGCGTGCTCGTCGGCGGCAAGGAACTGCAAATCAGCCGGCCGCGCAAGAAGGCCTTCCTCGACGCGTTGACGGACTATGTCGGTGGTCGGGCCGCGTGATCATCGAGACCCTTCCGGATATCCCGCGGGCTTATACCGGCCTCGCCGAGTGGGCGGCGTGCTTGGTCTACATCCTGATCCTGCGTAAGCGGCTGCCGGCCGTCCCTCTGGCGCTTGCGCTGACGGGCGGAGCGGCAGGGCTGCTCGGGATCCAGGTGTTCGCCGGCACTCTGCCGATCGTGTTCTGGACCCTGGGCATGGTGCTGGCCGTGGCGGGCATGTACGCGCTCCTATACGGCTCGGCGCAGCTCTCAGCCAAGGATGCCGGCTACTTCACGGCGCGAGCACTCGTTCTGGCCGAGCTGGTGGCGTCCCTGCAGTGGCAACTCGAGTCGTACTTCCTGCCACCGACCGCGGCCATCGACCTGCTCTGGCACGGCCTGGCGCTCCTGGGCGTGTACGGCGCCGCCTTCACGGCCGCCTACTTCCTGGAGGCCCGTCTCTTCCCGGAAGACCGCCCCTTGAACGCAACCACCAAGGAACTCATCAGCGCCGTCGCGATCGCACTGGCCACCTTCACCATGAGCAACATGAGCTTCGTGAATGCGAACACCCCGTTCAGCGGTCGCCTGGGCCTGGAGATCTTCTACATCCGCACCCTGGTCAACCTCTGCGGCTACGCGGCGCTATACGCCCAGCAGGAGCAGCGCCTGGAGGCCCAGGGCAAGACCGAGCTCGACGCGATGAACGGCATCTTGCGCAGCCAGCACGACCAGACCCTGCTCTCCAAGCGCAACATCGACATGGTCAATCGCAAGTACCACGACATGAAGCACCAGATCGGAATCATTCGCGCCGAGAGCAACCCGGAGAAGAAGGCCGCGTACCTCGATGAGCTCGAGGGCAGCATCAAGGGCTACGAAGCCCAAAACAAGACCGGCAACGGGGTGCTCGACACCATCCTCACCGCCAAGAGCATGTACTGTGCCGAGCACGAGATCACCCTTACGGCCGTCGCGGACGGAACCGTGCTGGACGACCTCGATGCCATGGATATCAGCACGATCTTCGGCAATGCCCTCGACAACGCCATCGAGAGCACAATGACGCTGCTCGATCCGGACCGCCGACTGATCCGGCTGGCCTTGTACGCACAGAACGACCTCGTCCTCATCCGGGTGGAGAACTACTACGAGGGTGAGCTCAGCTTCGAAAACGGCGCGCTCGTCACCCGCAAGTCCGACCGCGACGAGCACGGCTACGGCTTGCGCAACATCCGCTACACGGCTGAACGATACGGCGGGTCGGTGACTATCCACACCGAGGACAACTGGTTTGTGCTGCGGGTGCTGATCCCCAAGTCGTCAGCTCAGTTGAAGCCGACCACGCGCCGCACCACCAGGTAGGCGCACACCGAGACCCCGCGGCCCGCGCGGCCGGGCAGATTGGTGATCTGGGCGACCGGACGGCGACGCATCCGCCGGTGCAGCCGAGGCTGCTCCTGCCGCAGTGCGCTCCAGAAGGCCTCCTTCTTCGCGAAGCTCTCGGCCGTGCCCGACCGGATCAGCATCATCGACGTCACGCCGCAGATGATCGAGAAGTAATGCAACAGGTAGGCGTGCAGCTGCGGCGGCACGGCGTCAATGGTGGGCAGGTTCTCCTGCATCAGACGATTCACCTGGATCTGCTGATCGATGCGGCGGATCATGACCGCCTCGTTCACCGACTGGCCGTCCCGGCCGATGAAGTACCTGTAGAAGTCCACGTCGAGATAGAACATGGTCTGCACGTGCGGCAACGGCACGAAAGCGTAGAGGTTGTCGACGTAGAAGGTGTGCTCGGGCAGACGCAGGCCGCAGTCCCGCAACAGCTGGGTGCGGTAGATCAGGGCGTGCATCAGGATGTACTGGGTCGGCCGGAACCGGCCCACCTCGTCCCAGCCGAACAGGCGGCCCCGCGGCAGGGCACTGCGGTACCGCACCGCGTGGGTGCTGCGCTTGCCGGCCTTCTCATAGACGAAGTTGCTCAGCAGCGCATCCAGCTCGGTGCCGTCGTCGGCGAAGCCGATCAGAGTGTGCAGAACCGCCGTGTACGCATCCGCGTCGACCCAGTCGTCGCTGTCGACGACCTTGATGTGCCGCCCGGACGCCTCGTCGATACCGGTGTTGATGGCCGAACCGTGGCCGCCGTTCGGCTTGTGGATGGCGCGCACGATTCCGGGGAATCGAGCCTGGTAATCGTTGGCGATGGCAGCGGTTTGGTCCGTGGAGCCGTCGTTGATCACAAGGATCTCGACATCGGCCCCTCCGGCCACCAGGGAATCCAGGCACCGCCGCATGTAGTCGGCCGAGTTGTAACACGGCACGACAACTGACAGAGTCTTCATCTGAGTGTCACCGCTGTGCGCTCCCGATCTCGACGCGCCGCGCCGGTGGCGACGTCTTCCAGGTCGGGCTCGCGCTTGAAGATCACCTTGAAAATGGGGAAGAAGACCCAGAACGAGATGATCGCGTTAATGAGCATAGTGATCACGTCGGCGAGCGCTTCGCCGCCGGCGCCGAGGCCCCAGGTGGAGATCAGCAGCTCGTAGACCGGGGCTTTGTAGAGGCCCTGCAGGGCAGCCGCGCCGAAGCTGATCACGACGTAGGCGGCGGTGTACCAGAACGCCGCGACCCACGGGCTGCTGTTGGACTTGAAGGTGATGTTGCGCTGGGCGAAGAAGTTGATCACCTGGGCGATGGCCAGGGTGATCTGCACGGCCAGGAAGTACGCCAGTCCGCCGCCGCCGAGCGGGAGGGCTCCAGCAGCGTAGTCAAAGAGGTAATAGGTGCTGCCGTCGAAGTTCGTGCCGACCGGCAGAACCTGGAAGCCCGTGTCAACCAGGCTGGTCATACCGAAGATCCACTTGATCACCGGCATCATGATGAACTGCAGCACGGTCATACCGCTGCTGAGCACCGTGAAGACAATAAATTGGGCGACGGCGGGGCGCTTTTCGACGAAGGCCGACCAGCGTGCCTTGATGCGGGTGATCATCAGAATCTCTTTCTTGGGATGCGAGAACTAAGGGGAACGCGGCTCAGGCGGTGGCCTGCAGTGCCTTGCGAGTCTGGGAGTTGGCTCGGCGGTTGCGCAGGGAGCTGCGGATCAGGGCACCGGAGCCGCTGACGAAGCGACCGTTCACGATCAGCAGGATCGACTCGACCATGTCCAGGCTCACGGCACCGTTCGTCATCTTGGCGATGGCGCGGAATGGCATGTTGGTCAGGAAGAGCAGGTTGAGGTCAGGCTTGTGGGCAGCCTCGCTTTTCTTCAGCATCCGATTGAGGATGCTGAAGGCGAGGCGGGCGAGCACGCTCCTTGCATCGCGCATCTGGCAGAGCGCGTCGTTGATGCCCAGCGGCCCTGGCGTCCAGTGCGCGGGCGGGATCTCACGGCCGAGCAGGGCCGCGAAGTTGGCGTCGGAGATATCCGTGATCGCCGCCGTATGGTACGGGCTGGGCACCGTGGGTGCGACCGGTACCAGCGTGCCCGGCACGGTGAGGGTGCCGTTGAGGCGGATGTCGGCGACGCTCGCGCCCACATGCACCGTGTACTCGGCGGTCTCTACCTGCCAGGCGCCGCTCACGACGTCGAAGTGGCGGAAGGCCTTGTCGTCCAGTGGGATCGTCACGACCCGCTTCTCCCCAGCGGCCAGCGGCACCTTGACGAAGCCCTTGAGCTCCTTGGCCGGCCGATGCACGCCGGTGCCGTTGCGGCCGATGTACAGCTGCGCAATCTCGGCACCGTCCACGGTGCCGGAGTTCTGGACGGTGAAGCTCACGGCGGTGTCGGTGACGGTGAGGCCGCTGTAGCTGAACTCGGTATAGCTGAGCCCGAAGCCGAACGGAAAGCGCACCGGCACACTGGCGGTGTCGTAGTAGCGGTAGCCCACATAGAGGCCCTCGCGGTATTCGGCTGTGCGTTCGGTGCCGGGAAAGTAGCGGAACGCCGGGGTGTCTTCGTGCCGGATCGGGTAGGTCTCAGCGAGCTTGCCAGACGGGTTGACCGCACCGGTAAGCACATTCAGCAGTGCGGCGGCGCCGGCCTGACCGGCCAGGTAGCCGTGCACCAGAGCAGCGCATTCGCCCAGCCAGGGGATCTCGACGGTGCTGCCAGCGCTGAGCACCACCACCACGTTCGGGTTCACCGCGCGCAGCCGGCTGAGCAGCGCCAGCTGGTTCGGCGCCATCCGCATATCGCTGCGGTCCAGCCCCTCCGACTCGCTGACTTCATCGAGGCCAAGATAGAGCAGCACAACGTCGGATGCCTGTGCGGCAAGCACCGCCGCCGCCGCGAGGTCCTCGTCGGCGGCGCCGTGCCTGTCGAAGCCTCGGGCGAAGTCCACCAGTTCCAGCTCGGTGGCGCCGATCGCCTGCACGGTGGTGGTGAGCTGGGTGGGGTTCACCATCGAAGAGCCGGCGCCCTGGTAGCGCGGCGTCTCGGCGAAGTCGCCGATCACCGCCACCCGAGTGCCGGGTGCCAGCGGCAGCAGTCCGCGGTCGTTCTTGAGCAGCACGATGCTCTGCTCGGCGGCGCGTTGCGCGAGCAGGTGGTGGCCGGCCACGTCCAGCGGCGCCAC
Organism: Cryobacterium sp. TMT4-31; assembly: GCF_004403385.1. Taxonomy (NCBI): domain Bacteria; kingdom Bacillati; phylum Actinomycetota; class Actinomycetes; order Micrococcales; family Microbacteriaceae; genus Cryobacterium; species Cryobacterium sp. TMT4-31. Next base: position 16,874 of record NZ_SOGI01000001.1, on the reverse strand, counting down.
CGGGTCGAGGGGGCTGCGGAAGGCGAGGGCCAGTTCGATGACCTCGCGCACCCGGGCATCCAGCTCAGCTTCGGGAAGCGCGCCGTTCTCGACGGCGGCGACAAGTTGCCGCACTGACTCGAGGCCTGGCGAGGGCATTTCGATCGCACTGCCATTGCGGGCCCCCTCGACGGCGTCGTTTCCGCCGCCCCAGTCGGTGATCACGGCACCCTCGAAGCCCCACTCGTTGCGGAGCACCTTCTGAAGGAGGAACGTGTTTTCGTTGGCATAGACACCGTTCACCAGGTTGTAGCTGGTCATCAGCGCGCGGGGTTCGGCTTCTCGCACCACGATCTCGAAGGCGGTGAGGTAGATCTCCCGCAGGGTGCGTTCGTCGAGTACCGAGTCGGTGGTCATGCGGCGCAGCTCCTGGCTGTTCACCGCGAAGTGCTTGGGGGTGGCGGCCACACCCTGGGACTGGATGCCGCGCACATAGCCGGCGGCCATCTTGCCGGCCAGGTAGGGGTCCTCGGAGAAGTACTCGAAGTTGCGTCCGCAGAGCGGGCTGCGCTTGATGTTGAGGCCGGGTCCGAGGAGCACATCAACATCGAGGCTGGCAGCTTCCTCACCGAGGGCTTCACCGATCTGCTCGGCGAGCAACGGGTCCCAGCTGTTGGCGACGGTGGCCGCCGTGGGGAAGCAGGTGGCTTTCTGGGAGGCGTTGATACCCAAGTGGTCGGCGGAGCCCAGCTGCTTGCGCACACCGTGCGGGCCGTCGGACATGAACAGGGAGGGCACACCGTGGCGCGGAATCCCGCGGCTCTCCCAGATGTTCTTGCCGCTCAGCATCGCGGCTTTTTCCAGCAAGGTCAGATTCTCGATCATGCTCTACTGCTTTTCTTGTAGTTTGTGTGCCCGGCCGAGGACCGGCCGCCCAGAACGCTGGGCGGCCGATCCTCGGGTGAATCGGATCAGGTCGTGCCTGTCGCTGTTTCGAGGCCGCCGTTACGGGGTCTCGGTGAGCGGCGCCTCTGTGGCCGAGGCATCCGGGGTGACCTGGTCGTCGTCCTGGTGCTTCTGCACCCGGCGGTAGACCAGGAAGGCACCTCCGGCGAGCAGCAGGCCCAGCAACACGTCGATGCCGATCTGCACAGTGCGCCACTGCGGCTGCGTGTATTCGACGGTGGCGCCGGTGGCGATCCCGTTCATCGCGTTGCTGTTGGTCACGGCGAACAGGATGTTGTGGGTCGACGTGCGGATGTTGCTGACGCCTTCTGCACTCGTCGTGTCCTCCAGCCCCTTCATGGGCGGGAAGGTCAGCATCAGGTCGGTGCCGGCCTTGATCGCCTGGTCGGGGGACATGTACGCGTACAGGTTGAAGTCGGTGATCGCGATGCCGCGGAAGCCCCACTCGTCGCGGAGAACCGTGGTCATCAGAGCATCGTTACCGCCGGCCCATTCGGAACCGATGCGGTTGAACGAGCTCATCACCGCGGTCGCGCCGTGGTCACGGGTGGACACGGTGCCGTCCTCATCAGAGATGAACTTTATCTCAGCGGTGGTCTCCTTGAAGGCGATCTCGAAGGGCTTCAGGTACAGCTCTCGGATCGCCTGCTCGTCGGCCCATACCGCGATGCCGTTGTTGGAACGGTTGACCTCGACATCGTTCAGGGCGAAGTGCTTCACGTAGGAGTAGACACCCTTGCTGCCCGCACCGGACATGGCCGCGGCACCCATGGCGCCGGAGAGTAGACCGTCTTCGGAGTAGTACTCGAAGTTGCGCCCGGCAAATGCGGAGCGGTGCAGGTTCATCGCCGGTCCGTACCAGCCGTTGACGCCCATGAAGAGTGCCTCGTTGCCGATGGACACGCCCATGTCGTAGGCGAGGTCGGTGTTCCAGGTGGAGGCGATCAGCACGGCTGACGGGTACGCGGTGCCGCTGTAGGCGTCACTCAAGAAGGAACTGAATCCGGCCGGACCGTCGACATCCGCGGTGAGGGGCTTCACGATGGAGTTGATCGCACCGGTGTTGTAGGCACCGCTGAGGATGACCTGGGTCATCTCGTCCACGGTCAACTGGTCCAGAAGTTCGTTCCAGGCGTCGTCGTCGTAGTCCAGGCCGCGCACGTCGATCAGGTCGAGGGTGCCCTCGGTGCCGGTGACGGGCATCTCGGCGTCGGACTCGGTGGCCGCGGCCGCGAAGTCGTAATCCTGGAAGTCGGCCACGACGGCGTCATTGGCCACCATGTCGGCCTCGGTCGGCGCCGTCGGGAAGGTCCCGGCGAAGTCGGCCCGCGACATCGTCACGCTCAGGCCGTCGGTGAACTCTGCGGTGACGTCGTCGAACTGGTTGGTCGCCGCAACGTTATCCGTACTCCGCGTGGTGTCGCCACTGTAGACGACCCGCTCGGTCACGCTGTAGTCGATCGCTTGCACGCCGTCCTCCAGGTCGTGCGAGTCGTTCTGGATCTTGAGCTGGTAGGTGCCGGCATCGAGGACGTAGGCCGCCTCGGTCGCGTAGTCGTAGGACGCCATGTCCTCGACCGCGAAGGTGACGGTGACGGTCTCAGACTGGCCGGGCTCGAGGACGGCGGTCTTGCCGAAGTCGCCGAGCACGACGGAGGACTTCTCCACGCCACCCATGGTGTACGGGGCGGTGTAGTAGAGCTGCACGACATCCTTGCCCGCGACGTCACCGGTGTTGGTTACCTCGACATCCACCGAGACCTCGCCGTCAACGGCGCCCAGCTCGCTGGTCACGATCGCCTGGCTGAAGCTGGTGTAGCTCAGGCCGTAGCCGAACGGGTAGACCACGGCATCGTCGTAGTTGATGAAGTTCTCGGTCGCAGCGGTCTCGTAGTAGCGGTAGCCCACGTAAGTGCCCTCTTCGTACTCCACGAAGGACGCGTTGCCCTCGACGCCCTTTGCGGCGTCTTCGGCGAGGCCGGAGATGTTGGAGTACTGGAAGTCGCCCATGTTAACGAAGCTGGGGTCGAGAGTGAGGTCGGCTGGGTAGATGTCGACGGTGCGGCCGGACGGGTTGACCTCGCCGTTCAGAACTTTACCGACGGCAGCGTAGCCGCTCTGGCCGGGTGAGCCGATGCTGAGGATCGAGTCGATACCCTCGTCATCCTGAAGGATGCCGAGCTCGAGGGTGGTGCTGGCGTTGACGAGCACGACCACGGTCTCGAAGTTCTCCTTGGCGAGTGCGATCAGCTGCTTTTCGTCGAGGTTGAGTTCGAGCTGGTGCTGGCCGGCCTCGTAGTTGTCGTCCGAGCCCTCCATGTCGGTGGTCAGGTCGCCACCTTCTCCGCCGCCACGACCGATCACGACGATGGCCGCGTCGTTGTAGTCCTCGAACGAGGCGAGGGCATCCGTCGTGTAATCGGCGACGGGCATCTCGCCGACCGCGTAGCTGGAGTCTGCGGGCAGGTCCATCACGATGGTGGAGCGCGGCGTCTCGGCGGCGTAGTCGGCGAGCAGGTCGTAGACATTCCCGTTGATCTCGAAGCCGGCATCTTCCAGACCGGTCTTCGCGTTGATCGCGGTCGACGTGTCGACCGAGCCGGAGCCGGAGCCGCCGTAGATCGGGTCAGCCGCGGCGCGACCCAGCAGGGTGACATTGGCGCTGTCGTCCACCGCGAGGGGCAGTGCGCCGTTGTTCTTGAGGAGCACGACGCCTTCAGCGGCGATCTCCTGCACGAGGGCGTCCGCCGCGGCGTCGCTTTCCTCCTCTGTGGCGTAATCCGCCGTGTTGTACTCGGTGTCCCAGTCAGCGGTTTCGCTGCTGTTCTCCACCGCGTAGGTGCCCGTGCCGAGCTGGGTTTCGACCCAGCTGCCGTACACGGAAAGGAGGACGTTCGCCGTCACCGCGACAACGAGCACAAGGCTCAGACCGCTGATCGAGATGGTGGCAAATTTCTTGTTGGACATCGGCTTCTTCGCCGCTCGGGTACTCATAGAGCGTTCTCCTTGAACAAACTATTCGCTTCAGAGAGCTGAGCGGTCCGCACCGGAATCCCCCGAGTGGGGAGGAGGGTTCCGACGTCGAACCGTGTGCTGCGCTGCCGCTCTCCTCGGTTTGCCGTCTTTGGCATGCCTCAGAGGTCTCCGAGACGTGTGCAGTCAACCAGCGCGCGGTTTGCGGCAGGACCGGAATGCATAACCTGTCGATTCTGGTGCACAAGTTGTTGCGCCGACGCCGATGGCTACCGGGAGCACGTTCAGTCGACTGTCATGCGACGATGGGAGAAGCATCACCGCTTCCGCCCAACCGCAGCAGAGAGGTGCCCCATGGCCGGTTCCGCCGTAGTCATCCCGGTCGCGCCCCGTCTGCAGCGGGACCGGTTCCTGGTGCCGGATGTGGCACGCGGCGTGGCCATCATGGCCATGCTCATCGCCCATGCCGGCCCCATCATGGTCGACCAGCCCGAGGCAACGGCCTTCCTGCAGGGCCAGCTCAACGACGTGGCCTCCCCGCTGTTCGCCACGACCATGGGCGCCGCCGCGGCGATCGTGCTGGCCAAGGCGGGCACCGCATCCGCCCAACGAACGGTGATCCTGCAGAACGTCATCCGGGGCGCCATCCTGGTGCTGCTCGGGTTGTTGTTGTCCACCTGGGGCAGCTGGATCGCGATAGTGCTCTCCTTCCTGGGCATCGTGCTCGCAATCGGCACCCCGCTGGTGCTGCTGGGCACCCGGGCGCTGGTCGCCGTGTTGGCGGCGGTGCTGGTGCTCGGCGCCCCGCTCAATGAGCTGATGCTGGCCGCCACCGGTCCGCTGCTCACCGTGGGTGAGCGCACCCCGGCGAGCTTCCTCCTCGAGTGGCTCTTCCTCAGCCCGCACTACCGGGTGACCAATCTGCTGCCCTGGTTCCTGTTCGGAGCCCTGCTGTTCCGCATCCGTTTCGGCGGCCGCCGGGCGGGCTGGATTCTGATGGCGGTCGCCGTGCCCGCCTGGTGGCTCGGGCCGCTCTGGCGCGGCGCGACCGGGGCGGAGTTCAGCCCGTCGGGCAGCTACCTCGACACCCTGCACGATGCCGGGCTGGTGCTCGGGGTGCTGGGCGTGATCATGCTGCTCGCGTCGCTGCGGGGGCGGCGAACCGCGGCCGTGGTGCGTGCGGTGTTCCTGCCGTTCGAGGCGATCGGCTCGATCTCGCTGTCGCTGTACGTGTTCCAGGTGGCCGTGGTGGGGTGGATGGCCGGCAACGGGATCAGCTACGGCAGCACCGACCCGGTCGCCTGGCTCGTGCTCGTGATCGGCGTGCCGATCGTGGGGATCCTTTGGTGGCGGTTTGTGGGAAAGGGCCCGGTCGAGTGGCTGATCGGCGTGCTCTCGGGCCGGTACCGGCTCCGCCGCTCGAGCACCGTCGGTGCCGGCTCAGCGAGGTAGCGCTGCCGGTTCGCGCGCCACCCCGAGTTGCTTCACATCCCCCGTTCGGGACGCCCGACGAGGTGTTTTCGGCAACTGGCGAAGATTCCGCTCGGCGACTTCGGGCGAAGCGCCCCTTGGACGCTTGCCGTGCGGCACTGTGCGGCCACTCGGCGTCGACGCGGCACCGGGAGGCCGGACTAGGTTGCCGCCTGATGCAACGGCGCGAGCGCGGAGTCGAGGGCCGCTTCCAGCGGCCAGGCCGAGCGCATCGGCTGGCTGAGCACGAGGCCACCCTGGATCGCGGCGAGGATCACCACGGCGATGCGCTGGGGGTCGACCGCCTGGTCGATAAGCCCGCCGGCCTGCATTTTCGTCACGCCCGCTGCCAGGGTGTCCCGCCACTGGGCCATGCTGGCGCTGAAGAAGGCTTCGAGGTCGGGGTCGGTCATCGCGGCCTGCGTCGCCAACGACCCGATCGGGCACGCCCACCGGCCGAGGCCGAGGTAGTAATCCACCAGCGCGGCGCGCCACGCGTTCCAAGACTCCCAGGTGCTCAGGTCGTGGATGTAGGGCTCCTGCGCCGCGAGCAACTGCCGGCCTTCCCAGGTCGCGACCTCGCGCACCAGTTCGGTCTTGCCGCCGGGAAAGTAGTGGAAGAGCTGGCTCTTGCTGGTGAGGGTGGCGGCGCGAACGGTGTCCAGGGTGGTGCCGCCGATGCCCGCGGCGAGGATCTGCTCTCCGGTGGCCTCGATGATCCGCTGGCGGGTGGCCCGGCCCCGCGCGGTGATCTTCGTCTCCTCCATGCGTCGATCGTAGCGTACTGGACCGCACGGTCCAGGGTGTGGTACGAATGGACCGTGAAGTCCAATAGTGAACTCCAGCCCCTGCCCCAGCCCCTGTCCCCCGATTCCCGATCGCCCTTCGGGGCCGAATCGACCGCACTCGACGTGGTGCGCGGCCTCGACCTGGGCGGACGCTCCGCCCTGGTGACCGGGGCCAGTTCCGGCATCGGGGTGGAGACAGCGCGGGCGTTGGCCGCTGCCGGCGCGAGCGTCACCCTCGCGGTGCGGGATCTGGCGGCCGGCGCCCGCACCGCGGAGGAGATCCGCTCGAGCACCGGCAACAGTGCCGTGCGGGTGGCCCACCTCGACCTGGCCGACCTGGGCACGGTGCGGGCGTTGGCGGCGGGGTGGTCGGGCCCGTTGCACATCCTGGTCAACAACGCCGGCATCATGCACACCCCGGAATTGCGGACGCTCTCCGGGTGGGAGATGCAGTTCGCGGTGAACCACCTGGGCCACTTCGCTCTCGCGACGGCGCTGCACCCGGCGCTGGCCGCCGCCGACGGGGCCCGGATCGTGGCGGTGAGCTCCAGCGGGCACGGCTCGAGCGGCATCCGGTTCGACGACCTGTTCTTTGAGCGGGATGCGTACGACTCATCGCTGGCGTACGGGCAGTCGAAGACCGCGAACGTGCTGTTCGCCCTCGAGGCCACCCGGCGGTGGGCGGATGACGGCATCGCCGCAGCCGCCCTGATGCCGGGCGGCATCTGGACGAACCTGCAGCGGCACTGGGACCCCGAGGTGCTGGCGGGGATGAAGAGCCGGTATCCGGGCAAGAGCCCTGCGCAGGGAGCCGCGACCTCGGTGTTCGTGGCCACCCGGGCGACGCTCGGCGCGGGAACGCCGGGCTACTACGAGGACTGCCACCCGGCGGCCGTGGTGCCCGCCATCGTCGACGGCATCCATGGGGTGCTCCCCCACGCGCTCGACCCGGACACCGCCCGCCGGCTGTGGGACGTGTCCGCCGGGCTGGTCGCGTCCGCCTGACCGCCCACAGGCGACGTATCCGGGGTCGCGACCAGTCCGTTGGTGGAGTTTGCCGAGACCTGGCGGCTAGGCGACCGACCAGCCGCCGTCGCTGGCCAGCACCTGGCCGTTCACGTTCACGCCATCGTCGCTGAGCAGGAAGGTGATCGACGCGGCGAGCGCATCCGCCTCGACGGCGTCGGTCAGCACCGCCATGCCGGCGCGCACCCGCTGGGCACCGAGCTCAGACGCGAACTTCGCCTCGATGTTGGTGATGACGGGGCCGGGGGCCACCGCGTTCACCCGGATGCCGCTGGGTCCGTACATGTACGCGCTGCTCTTGGTCAGCCCCACGACGGCGTGCTTGGACGCCGTGTAGGCCACGCCGGCCGCGGAGCCGCGGAGTGCCGCCTCTGAGGCCACGTTGACGATGGAGCCGTACTGGCGCTCGAGCATTCCGGGCACCACGGCGCGCATGAGCTTCATGCTGCCGTCCACGTTGATCGCGAACACCCGCTGCCAGACGGCGTCGGTCACCTCGTGCACCGGGGTCATGTCGTCCATGATGCCGGCGACGTTGGCGAGGGCGTCGATCTGGCCGCCGGCGGCTTCGACGATCGCGGCGATGGCGGTGTCGTCGGTGATGTTCGCCACCACCGGAACGATGTCGGCGCCGGCGAGCTCGGCCACGAAATCGTCGAGGCGTTCCTCCGAGATGTCGACGGCGATCACCCGGCCGCCCTCCCGGGCGACCCTGGCGGCGGTGGCCCGGCCGATGCCGGAACCGGCTCCGGTGACGATGACGGTCTTGCCGGTGAACCGGCCCGCGTCGATGCGTTCGACCCACTCGGGGCGTTCGACGGCGGCGGGGCCGGCGGCTGCCGGGGCGGCGGGCGGCGCATCCGTTGCCGCGGCGGAGGCCGGCATGTCACCGGCCGCGACCCGGCGCACCAGGTCATCGATCAGCTCGGGCGGGAACTGACCCTTGCTGAGCTTGACCAGACGCTTGATCGCGAGCTTGCGCACCGGGCGCAGCGCGTCGGCGCTCTGGCCGCCCTGGGCGAGCAGGTCGCGCAGGATGGGTCCGCCGATCGGGTCGTCGAGCCAGGAGCCTACGGAGGAATCGGCGGTGAGGATGCTCTGGGTCATGCGAGTGGTTCCTTTTCTTTCGGGATGACCGTCTCCGCGGGGTTGACGGAGACGGAAGTTGCGGCCGCGTGCAGGGCGGCGAGGTAGCCGAACACCATCGCGGGGGCGATTGTGGAGCCGGGACCCGGGTAGGTGTGGCCCATCACGGAGGCCGTGGTGTTGCCGGCGGCGTAGAGTCCCGGGATCGGGGTGCCGGCCTCGGTGAGCACCTGGCCGTTCTCGTCGGTGAGCAGGCCGCCCTTGGTGCCGAGGTCACCCGGCACCACCTTGACCGCCGTGAACGGGCCTTTTTCGAGCGGGCCGAGGTTGGGGTTGGGTTTGACGCTCGGGTCGCCGTAGTAGTTGTCGTAGACGGTTCGGCCGCGGCCGAAGTCCAGGTCCACCCCGCTTCGGGCGAAGCCGTTGAACCTCTCGACGGTGGTCCGCAATGCTCCCGGGTCGATGTTCAGCCGGTCGGCGAGTTCCTCGAGGGTGTCCGCGGTGACGACGATGCCGTTGGCCCGCAGGGCCTTGCCGCCCATCAGCAGCGGCGAGAACAGGTACCGGCGGCGGTGCCGCACGTCCACGATCAACCAGGACGGGATCGTCGGCGTCTGCCGGTGGTGCTCGATCATGTCGTGGCCGAAGTCGATGTAGCTCTGGGACTCGTTGGTGTACCGGGAGCCGGCCTGGTCGACGATGATGCCGAACGGCATCGACCGCTCGGAGAGCATGAACTGGGCCGTGCCGTCGACCATCGGCACGGCGGAGCCCCACCAGGCGTCGTCCATCATTGCCAGCGCACCGCCGGCCTTGACTCCCACGTCGATGGCGGTGCCCTGGTCGCCGGCGGCCGCCGAGCTGTTGCCGGGCATGCCGTGGTACTTCTGGCGCCACTCCTGGTTCTGGGCGAAGCCGCCGGCGCCGAGAACCACGCCGGCCCGGACCCGGATGCGCACAGATCCGGCCCAGGTGGTGACGATCGCGCCGACCACGCGGCCGTCCTCGAGCACCAGCTCGGTGACCGGGGAGTCCAGGAGCACCTCGGTGCCCTGCCTGCGCACGATCTCCATCAGCGACATCACCAGGGCGCCGCCGAGCCCGTGCAGGCGCTTGCCGGTGACGATGCCGCCGAGAGTGCGGAAGACGAAGCGGGCGCCGCGCACGAAGCCGGTCGGCGTGGACCAGGCCCTGGACAGCAGCCAGACGTCGTCGGTCTTCAACGGTGCCGGGATGCCCTCATCGGCGCGGGAGGACTTCACCCAGTCACCCAGGCGCTTGGCATCGAAGGGTTGCACCTCGATGCCACGGCCGACCCTGCCGCCGGGCCGGGTCGGGTAGTAGTCGGGGTAGTCCTTCGCCGCGCACCAGCGCACACCGAGGCCGGCGAGCAGGCCGAACACGCGCGGCACAGCATCCACGAAGGCCTCTCGACGCTCGATGGAACTGGCCGGGCCGGCGTCACCGATTGCCGCTGCCATGTAGGCGAGGGCGTCGGCGCGGGAGTCCTGGATGCCGAGCTTCTTCATCAACGGGTTGTTCGGCATCCACAGGCCGCCACCGCTGAGCATGGTCGTGCCGCCCCAGCGGCCGGTGCTCTCGACGATGAGGGCGGTGAGTCCAGCGTCGGCGGCGGTGATGGCGGCGGTCAATCCCGCGGCGCCCGATCCTGCTACAAGTACGTCAACTTCGCGATCCCAGTGGGCGGTCATGACTCCTCCTCGATCCGGACAACACTGTCCGGATGTAACCTACCTCGGTGGGCACAAATTCCAAAGCGAATCGGGGGCCGAGTGCCGGACCCGAAAACCGCCGGGCGCTCCTCGCCGCCGCGCGGGAGGTCTTTGCCGCCGACGGCTTCACCGCGCCGCTGAGCGCGGTGGCCCGCCGGGCCGGCGTGGGCCAGGGCAGTCTCTACAGGCATTTCCCCGATCGCACCGCCCTGGCGATCGCCATCTTCGACGAGAACCTCGCGGCGCTCGAGACCTTCGTGGACCGGCCGGAGAGCACCCTCGACGACCTGCTGGACCGGGTGATCGAACAGGCGCTGGCCTCGACGGCGCTCATCGACCTGGTGATGGCAAATGCCCACGATCCCCGCGCGGTGCATCTGGCCGACCGGCTCGACATCGTCGTGGCGCGTCTCCTCGTGCGCGAGCAGGCGGCCGGCCGGATCGGCGAACACGTCGGTACCGCCGATGTGATCCTCGCGGTGTCGATGCTGGCCGGGGTGCTGGCCCGCAGCGACGCCGCCGACCGCCCGGATGTGGCCCGGCGGGCTTGGGGTCTCTTCCACGCGGCGTTCGCCCCGCGCTGAGCGGCCAGACGGACGGCAACATGGTGGGGCGGGGCTGCTCGTCCTCGGGTGGGCAACCCGGTGCCGCGGCGGCATACTGACGGCAACATCCGTCTGTGACACCTGCGGAAGGTACCCCGTGAGCTTCTGGATCTGTGCCACCTGTGGCGTCGAGCACGCCGAGAACACCGGCGTCTGCGCCATCTGCGCCGATGAACGGCAGTGGGTGCCGGCCGACGGCCAGCGGTGGACCACGCTGGCCGACCTGTACGAGGCGGGCTACCGGGCCGAGCTCCTCGAGCTCGAACCCGACCTGTTCGGCATCGAGAGCACCCCGACCGTGGGCATCGGCCAGCAGACCAAGTTGCTCTGCACCCCCACGGGCAGCGTGCTCTGGGACCCGATCGGCTTCGTGGACGACGACATCGCCGGCCGGGTGCTCGAACGCGGGCCGGTGCGCGCGATCGTGGCCAGCCATCCGCACATGTTCGGCCTGCAGGTGGAGTGGAGTAGGGCGCTCGGCGGTGTGCCCGTGCTGGTGGCCGAGGCCGACCTGGCCTGGGTGGCCCGACCCGACCCGGTGATCCGGGCATGGTCGGGCGAGGTGCGCCTGTTGCCCGGCGTCACGCTGATGCAGGTGGGCGGCCACTTCCCCGGCAGCGGGGTACTGCACTGGGCGGCCGGCGCGGCTGGGCGCGGCGTGCTGCTCAGCGGCGACACAGTGTTCGCCAACCCCGACCGCACCTCGGTGAGCTTCATGCGCAGCTACCCCAACCGGCTACCGCTGTCAGGTCCGGTGGTGGAGCGGATCGCCCGCACCCTCGAGCGATTGACCTTCGACCGGCTGTACGGCAACTTCGACACCGTGATCGCGGCGGATGCCCGCGCCGTGGTGCGCCGATCGGCCGACCGGCACTGGGGCTGGGTGCGCGGCGACTTCGACGACCTCACCTGAGGCGCGTGGGTCACTCGGCTCGCGGGGTCCGCTCTGGCGGTTCGGGGAGGATGCGCAGGCCGGCCGGGGTGTTCGCCACCTGCACGAGTTCATCGATCCAGGTGCGGTTGAGCGTGGGCTCCCGCTTGCCGGAGAACTCGAAATCGAGGGGTACCGCGGGGTTCAGCCAGATGGAGCTGTGGCCACTGCCCGAGTCCTTGGACCGTTCCCAGGAGAATGCGAAACTCTCGCCCCGGCGCAGCTTGGCCACGATCACGACCTTGAGGTGCGCGAGTGTGCGGTCGTCGATCTCTACCGAGATCGCCGGCGTCCCGTAGATGAACTTGCCCATCACATTCCTCGTTTTGCACATTCCTCGTTGTGACCGGAGGGCCCGCACGATGCGAGGACCGGCGCGGACTGGTGTCTCACGACGGAGTGTAGGCCGAGGTGGCTTCGCTGGCTATGACACTCGGCGCCCGCCGGTCGTCACCGGTCGAACAACCCGTCGCTGCCCTGGTCGATTTCCTCGACCGCCCTGTTGAAGTCCGCGGCGTGCTCCTCGGCCTCCGCCTCGGTCTCGGCCGATGGCTCCTTCACCGCGAGGATGTGGCTGGGCGGGAAGACCGGCAGGGGAAAGAGCGCGATCTCACCCGCGAGCGAGTCCTCCGCGACATCGGCCACATTCAGTTCGGTGGCCGGGCCGAGCACGAGAGTGTGCGTGCGGGTGCTGCCGTCGGGTTCGAGCACCTGGATCTCCACCGCAATGCTCTCCTCACCCTGGGAGTGCGCGGTGACGTAGTCGAGTAAGGCTTCCGCGACGTCGTCGCCGGTGAGGATGGTGCCACCGGCGTAGGTGATGAGCTTCATGCCACCGACGATAACCGCGCGGCGGAGTCTTGGGAATGACCTCGGCCGGGCAGCTGCTACCCGACGAGCGCCTGCACGGCGGCCGATCCTTCGGGCAGCACCAGGTCGATCCGCGCCGCGCCCAGGCGGACGGTGACGACGGATGCGTCCAGGTAGGTCGGGTGCGGCGCCAGCACGATCTCATCGATCGCGGCCAACGGGATGCTCGTGTGCGAGCGCGACAGATCGGGGGTGCTTCCGCGCACCAGCCAGCCCTTGCGTCCGACGATGTGCAGCTCACGGTCGGTGCGGCACAGCACCGCTCCGTGCAGGGTCATCGGGTAGAGGGCGTGCACGGCCCGATTGACCAGGCCGCCGCGGGGCGGTAAGACTATCCGGCCGTGGGCGGCGAGCAGGATCGCCCCGAGCTCGTGGCGCATCACGTCGAAGTATGAGGTGACCAGGCCCACATCTTCCTTGCCCAGGTCGAGCAGATCGAGGTCGGCGAGCGGGGCATCCGCTTCGGGGATCGTCACGGCGGGCGTGGGCCGCAGCGCCGCCAGCGTGAGTTCGCTCAGCACATCGATGAGGCGGGTGATCACCTGTTGCGACGACCCGTTGTACGGCACGGTGAGGGTCTCGCCCGTGCGGGCCAGGATGTCGAGGCGGCCGTCCACCATGTCGATGGTTTCGGTGACCGCAGCGACGTCGCCGTAGCCGAGGGTCCTCTCGGTGTAGCCGCGGGGGCTCCCGCTGGTGTCGGCGTTCGCACGGCTCAGCACGACGAGCGCCTCCGGGGCCGCGATGATCAGGTGGTCGTACAGGTCCATCGTGGGCAGCGCATCCCGCCGGCTGATGTTGCGGGGCACCTTGAGCACAAGCCGGCTGGTGACAAAATCCACCGGGTAGTCCCGGTACAGGCCGGGGACCTCTGTGGCGTCGTGCACCCGGTCCACCCAGGGGCCGAAGGCATCGAATTCCGCCGATCGTGTCATATCCGTCGAACTCACTGGCCGCTTTCCGGGGCCTCCGCGCCGGTGCGTGCCCCCCGCGGCCACAGTGCCGCTGAGGATCAGGCTAGACCTTCCACGCCTCCGGCCGTGACCACGGAATTCCGGGCGGCCCCCGAACCGCGCGCAGACGAATCCGCTTTCGAGAGTGCTAGCACGCGGGAGGCGTGTGGGGGACTTCGCCGCGCCGGGCCGTTTCAGAGAAGTGCACAGCTCTCTCCCCAGCTTTTCCACAGCCCAATCCACAGCCTCAGCGCGGTGATTCCGGGGTTTTCCACACCCTGTCCACAGGGTTATCCACAGGTCGGAATGGGGAAGTACTTTCGAATAATTTCGTACTCCCAGTATTCGGGTCCGGTGCCGAGCCCTAGGAGCGCGATGCGGCCGGAGCTACACTCACCGCATGGAAACGCAGCATTTCTCAATTGTGGTGAATGCACCGGCCGCCATCGTCTGGCAGACGATGTTCGACGATTCCACCTACCGGCAGTGGACGAGCGTGTTCAACCCGGACTCCTACTTCGAGGGTGACTGGTTGCCCGGCAGCGAGATCCGGTTTCTCGGCAGCAATCCCGGCGGTGAACTGAACGGCCTGAACGGCATGTACGGGGTGATCACCGAACATCGTCCGTACGAGTTCGTGCTGATCGAGTACCAGGGCCAGATCGTGAACGACGTCGATGACACCACCAGCCGGGAGGCCAGGCAACTGATCGGCGCGCGCGAGGCCTACTCTTTCAGCGAGGTCGACGGGGTGACGACGGTGACGATCGACGTGGACACCGCGGACACCTACGCAGAACTGTTCGGTGAGCTGTGGCCAAAGGGGCTGGCCAAGCTCAAGGGTCTGGCCGAGGCAGCCTGGGCGCAGCGGGCAGCCGAACCGGCTGCGCGGACGCGAGACCGGAGCTACACTCCCGCCATGGAAACCATGCATTTCTCAACCCAGATCAATGCCCCGGCCGAAATCGTCTGGGAGACGATGCTCGACGACGCCACCTACCGGCAGTGGACCAGCGTGTTCAACCCGGGGTCATATTTCCTCGGCAGCTGGTTGCCCGGCAGCGAGATCCGGTTTTTCGGCAGCGACGAGGGCGGGGACGAGGGCGGCATGGTCGGGGTGATCGTCGAGCACCGCCCGCACGAGTTCCTCTCCATCGAGTACCGCGGGCAGATCGTGAACGGCATCGAGGACACCACCAGTGACGCCGCCAAACGGTTGATCGGCACCCACGAGAACTACACCTTCACCGAGGCCGACGGGGTCACCACCCTGACGGTGGATGTGGACGTGGACGATGAATGGGCCGGTATGTTCGGCGAACAGTGGCCCCTGAGCCTCGAGAAGCTCACCCAGCTCGCCGAGGCCGAGGTGGCCACGCGCGGTCAGCATCCGGCCGACTAGTCGGACCTCGCCACCGTGCGGGACACCGGGTTCGCGCAGGCCTGGAAGATGCCGGCCAGTGCCGCCCACTGCAGCAGGATGACTGTCTTGCCGTCGACGATGCGGCCGTCGGCCACCATGGCGAGGGCGTCGTCAATGGGCACCTCGAGCACCTCGATGTCTTCGCCCTCCTCGGCGAGACCGCCCCCGGAGTCGACCCGGTCGGCCGGCCCGTACCAGGCCAGATAGAAGTGCACCAGCTCGGTGACCGAGCCCGGGCTCATGTACAGGTCGAAGAGGTGCCGCACCGCACCGACCCTCACGCCGAGCTCCTCGCCGGCCTCCCGGCGGATCGCCACCTCGGGGGCGTCGTCGTCGAGCAGCCCGGCCGCGGTTTCGATGAGCATGCCGTCGGCGTGGCCGTTGACGTAGGCGGCGTAGCGGAACTGCCGGGTGAGCAGCACGGTGCGCCGGTCCGGGTCACAGAGCAGGATGGTGGCGCCGTTGCCGCGGTCGTACGTTTCCCGCTGCTCGGTGACGACCTGGCCATTGCGCCGCCGGTAGCCGAAGGTGGTGCGCCGCAGCACATGCCATCCGTCGGAGGTCACCTCCACCCGCTCGACCGTGACGGCCGGGTTGCCGTGCAGGCCAGCACCGGCCTGGTCCAGGCCGGTACGCCCCCGACCGTCCGGCAGGTCGACGCCGAGCCGCCCGAGTGCGACCGGGGTCACCGGTGCGTCGATGCTTCGGCGAGGCCCGGGATCTCAGTGATGCTGGTGTACACCGGGATGCCGCGGCGCCGGGCGATGGCGACGTCCTGGTCGGCGCCGCGGGAGTCGCCGGGCAGCCTCAGTACGCCGTCGCACCTCTCGAGCAGGCGCTCGGCCGTTGGATACATCACGTCGGCGGCCAGCGGATGGGCCACATCCGTCACCCCGGCGCTGGCGAGAACCGGCAGCGCCACCCACTCGCCGATCATCGGCAGGTGGCCCGCCTGGAAGATCGGCCAGGCCGCCTCCTCGAGGCGGGCGAGGTTCTGGCGAAGGAGCACGGGGTCGTCGCCGGTGCCCGAACGGTAGGGGCCGGCGATCAGGATCATCAGGGAGCTGGTCATGTCCGCTACAGTAATACAACGTGCAGAAACATGCACAACTCGGAAGGAACGCGAAATGCTCGCTGCGGAACGCCAGGCCCTCCTGCTCGACCGCCTCGCCAGGGACGGCAAGGTCGTGGCCAAGGAGATCGCCGCGGAATTGGGCCTCTCCGACGACAGCGTGCGCCGCGA
The DNA here is from genome assembly GCF_004403385.1 of Cryobacterium sp. TMT4-31. NCBI lineage: Bacteria > Bacillati > Actinomycetota > Actinomycetes > Micrococcales > Microbacteriaceae > Cryobacterium > Cryobacterium sp. TMT4-31. Next base: position 828 of record NZ_SOGI01000001.1, on the reverse strand, counting down.
CCTGCGCGAACTCGCCGCCGCGGGCTTATGCCAGCGGGTCTACGGCGGTGCCCTGCCGGTGTCGCCCGCTTTGGCGCAGTATGCCGAGCGCAGGCTCGTGGAACCCGACAGCAAGGACCGGGTCGCCGCGCGTGCGGCCCGGCTGATCATGCCGGGCAGCACCGTGATCCTCGACGGCGGCACGACAACCCTCGCGGTGGTGCAGGCGCTGCCTTCGACCCTGACCTGCACGATCATCACCCATAGCCCCACCATCGCCGCCGCGCTGGTGCCGCACGACGGCGTCGAGGTCTTCCTGCTCGGCGGCCGGCTGTTCAAGCACTCCGCGGTGACCTGTGGCGCCGCCGCTGTCGAGGCCGCCCAGGCGATCACCGCCGACCTGTTCCTGCTCGGCGTCACCGGGGTGCATCCCACCGCCGGCCTGACCACCGGCGATGTGGAGGAGGCCGCGATGAAGCGGGCGCTGGCGGGCCGGGCGGCCGACACCTTCGTGCTGGCGAGTGCCGAGAAGGTCGGGGTGGCGTCGCCCTACCGGGTGCTGCCGTTCGACGAGATCGCGGGCCTCGTCACCGACACCGCGGCCGACGATCCGACTCTGGCCGGCCTGCGCGACGCCGGCGTCAGCATCCTGGGCATCGGCGACTGACCGTCGACCTCCCCGCTGCTGCCGCCCGTCCGCCGACCTCCCGCCGACCTCGGTGGCAACTGTTCCCGAATCGGACATTTGCACCCCTTGGGTTCAGGGGGTCGTTGCAACACCTGATTGATTGAGGTGTTGGTTATGGGTGGTCGTGTTGGGTTTCCGCGTGAGGTTCGTCGTCGGTTCTG
>NZ_SOGI01000051.1:0-24318 GCF_004403385.1 Cryobacterium sp. TMT4-31 | reverse complement strand
CCCCGCGCGCTGCAGCGGATGCCGACGCCGCTGCCGCCGGCCGTCGCGCGCCCGCCGGCGCCCGCGGCCAGCGTTTCGAGCCCGTGCATTTCGTCGACGAGGCCCCCGTCGTCCAGCCCAGCCCGTGGACCCCGCGGCCGCTGCCCAAGCCCCTGCACCTGTCGCCGGGCTCGATCGCCCAGGCCGCGATGGCGTCGGTGGATGCCGCCGCCCAACTGCGCCAGGCCGCCGCCGAAGCCGAACTGCAGCGTCGCGCGCTGGCCATGGCCGAGGCCATCGCCCCGTCCGAGGTCACCCCGATCACCCGCCCGGTGGTAGCCCGTGGCGGCGCCCCCGCCGCCAAGACCGCCCCGCAGGCGGCGCCGAGCCGGTTCGCCAAGATGGGCATCATCGGTGACACCGAACCCGGCATGACCGACCTTGACGCGGTGCTCCGCCGCCGCCGCGCCGTCGGCTGACGGTTCGAAGGCGCCGCACTCGCGTGATATTGTAAATACGCAGTCTGGGGCTATGGCGCAGTTGGTAGCGCGTCTCGTTCGCAATGAGAAGGTCAGGAGTTCGAATCTCCTTAGCTCCACCACTGAATAGATGCTGGTCAGGCCGGGTTTTAATCCCCGGACTGGCCAGTATTTTTTTGTGCCAGATTAGAACTCGTCCCCGAATCGTCCCCGAGCGCTCGGTTCATCTTGGCAATTGCAGCAATATCGGCGTCGGTTCCCATGTAGTGGGCGTAGGTGTCCACCGTCAACGTCACAGAGGCGTGGCCGAGCCAGGTCTGAACCGTTTTCGGATCAATTCCGTTCGATAGCCATGCGGTCGCGGCGGTGTGGCGCAGGTCATGGATTCGGCGTCCAAGGCAGTGCTCTCCCCACGCCACTTTGCGTCCCCAGTTCTTGGCCCCGATTCGATTCCCTGCGGGGTTGGCAAATACCAGGTCGTCAGGAGCGCGGCCGTCCATCCAGGCACGGAGAACGGGAACAAGCTCCGCAACGAGTGGCACGGTGCGTGCGGATCCACCTTTGGTTGTCGAGCGAATCACCTGTCCGTCTGGCGCTGATCGGCTGACGCGAACAGCGGGGTAGGGGACGTCCTGCACATCCCGACATCTGAGGGCCATGAGCTCGCCCCAGCGCAGCCCGGTGAGGCCAAGGACTAGCGCAAGTTCGGCCCAGCGATCGCCTTTGATGGCGAGGGCGTTCACCACGCTCCTGAATTCCTTCAGGCTGAACGGGTGGATCTCATCGACGACGTCCTCGCCCGTGCCTCCCGGAAGGTGGGCCTGGGTGACGGGATTCTCGCGGAGGATGCGCTCACGTACCGTCCAGGCGAAGAAGGAGGAGAGGGTTCCCCTGAACCGAGCGAATCTCTGGCGACCTGGGCTGCTGGTTGCCCAGCCTCTATTAGGTGCTTCGCGCTGCGAATCTGACTTTCAGTGAAACGCTGTGAACGCCCGCCGAGGTCTCTGCCCGCCGCCCGTCGTTTTGAAACAGAATCATTGATGCGTTCCTTCTTGATGTCTAGCTCCATCTGAGCGAGCGCGGCCATAACCGTGAAAAGCATGCTGCCCGTGGGCGTGCTGGTGTCAACGTGCTGCCCGCCAAGGCTCAAGACTCGGAGTGCCACTCCGCGCTGGCGCAGGTCCTCAATGAGCGAGACCATATTCACGGTTGAGCGCCCCAGGCGATCCAAGGTAGAGACGACCAGGTGATCTCCCGGTTGCAAGGCAAGTATGGCTCGGGTGAACTCGGGGCGAATGGCCATGGCGCCGCCTGCCCCATGATCCACGTAGAGGTCATCAGGGCGAACACCTGCTGCCAACAAATCCGCGACCTGGCGCTCCGTGTCCTGGTGTTTAGTGGACACTCGCGCGTATCCAATCAGTTTGCTTTTCACACGCGCTCCAGGTGTCTCGTAACCGACTTCGACTACTTCGATTTTACTTCGCGGTTACAAGACATAGTTACGAGACACAACTGCTAAGACTGAAGGGGTCTTTGCAGTGGGAGCGCGAGACGTCTCGTAACCCTTGGGATACGAGACGCAGGAAGTCGCCTGTTGACGTGACTAGTGCCACGTGACTTGTCGCGCATCTGGACACCCGTAGTGTTTCGAGACAGCGACGTGGCCACGCACGCTGTCTTGAGCCGCTCAACGAAGCCCAGTCACCTCCAAGAACGAGTCGGCGACAGCAGGTTCGACCACGGGAGTGGAGAGGTGCCCAAAGATGACAGCGAAAAGCAAGTTGAGCTCTTGGGTGACTCCGTCTGCATCCGCCCCGTGACGTGCTCGGAATTGGTCAAGGGTCTTTGTGGCCTCTCGGAATCTACCTGCGGCCAGAACCTTGTCTGGTCCGAGAGATGGCACACCGTAGTAAGACTCAAGGGCTCCGCGTTCGAGAATATGTGCCCCGGAGGCGTGCAACTGCACATTGAGTTTTCGTTTTTCGACCGCGATGTCGCCTGTGCTGTTCGACAACACCGTTAAACGCTCTCGGCCACGCGACAGGTCGAATAGTTGACCCAGGAGTCCTTCGAGAGTCTGGAGGTCTCCCCGCTCTGGGAATTCGTCAAGCTCGTCGAAGGCATTCTGCGCCTCGACCCATAGCTCGCGGGCGCTGGCCTTACGCTTGAAACTATCCACCGCTTTGCCGGACAGAGGTGCTGGTTCGGATGCCAGCAGGCATTCGACATCCTCAAGGATTCTCTGTCGCATCACGGCGGCTTGGTGATCTTTCGAGACTTTGGTAAATCCGTCGAGTAGGACGTCCAAGTCGCCAATGGCGAATACCGGCACTTCAAAACGGCCGAAGAAATCTCGATAGCGCTGAATGCTGGATTTGCCACCCGTACGGACGAAGACCACTCCATGGTCCACGTGATTCCAGTCTTTATTCAGGAGTTGCGCAAGATGGGGAAGCACGACGGCGTCGCTGTCACCTTCAACCAGCACGATCGCGCGCGCAAACAACGCAGCTTCGTTGTTCTCGTGACAGATGAGTTGAAGCGCGTCTTTTTCGGACATGTTCGACCGTAGGTCCAAATCCACCACTTCAACTCCCGCAGGGGACTTTCGTAAACGAGCGAAAGTTGCTGTGGTGCTGGAGTTCAAGAAAACTGGAGAATGGGTCGTAACGAGCACCGGATGGTCGGTGGAAAATCTGACCAAGGTGTCGAACAGCTGGCGCTGAGCGCGAGGGTGCAGATATAGCTCCGGTTCCTCAAACAGGAGCAAATAGCTTGCGCGCGCGGCCGTGCTCTCATCAACTTCGCGGAGCCCACTGTCTTTCAACGCGGTGTAGGCCCTCAAGATCGCAAAGGCCACTGTGCGCTTCAGCCCGTCTCCCTTGCTGGCTATAGAGCCACGGTGGCCGTCGTCAATGTCGATCTCAGCACTTCCCAGGATCGAACGCAGCTCAGGTGCTGGAACTCTAACTTCGAGACCGACACCGGGAAAGCTTTCGCGCACAAAGCCTTGAATCGTGCTTTCAATGAGCTTGACCTCATCGAGTCTGGCGTCGATCGTCTCTCCGCTATCGTCCAGGTGCCGACTCAGCCGTTTATGAATGGATCGAAAGGATTTTTCGATGTCCTGGAACTCGTCGGAGACCGCATCGAGCAGGATTTTGAGCAGCTTCCCGAAGGTAGCCGTTTCTGAAGTCTTGGTTTCAGCGGTCGCGTCCTTGACGGCTTCGATATAAATGACTTCCGGCAACATCGGCCTGAGCGCGGCATCGATACCTGTCTTAAGCGGAACGACCCGTCGTTCCAGTTCTTCCGCGGGCAACTGGGTTATGAGGTCGGCTAGCTTGGCGCGGGCATCGACCATCGTGGCCTTCTCAGGGAGGAGCGCATTCATTTCAGGAAGGTGCTGAATAATCGCGGCACGCAGGGCAGGGTTCTTTTTCCCGATCATGACAGCGTTAAGGGCATCTTCTGACCATCGCTGGTCGCGCGGTGCCTGAGCAAACGTCCGCAAGACGACTTTCTCACCTGGCGTAGCAATGCGAACGAGAGTGAGGGAACCTTCGACCAGCATCGCGGCGACTCGTGAGCGTTGTTCGTCGTCAGCTATACGGGCGAGGTCTGATTCTGTCACCACGTCGAATTGAACTTCTACGCTCAAGGGCTTGGACGGATCGTAGAAATCCGAGGCATCGAGCTTCCCGGGCGGAGAACCCTTCAAGGCGAAGTGGAGGGCGTGCAGCACCGATGACTTGCCAGCGTTGTTTTCTCCGATGAGGCACCCGAATGACGAGAGCGTTAGCTCCGTAGAGACGTGTGCACGGAAGTTCTTGATTTTGACGCTCGAAAGCCTCATAGCTTTTCCCCCATTGATCTTGGACTGAGACTAGCCGAGCACCTTCTTGGGTGGCTCCCCCCAAGAGGCCCGACGCCTCCTCGGCGACGCCCGCTGACGAGAATTGCAGTGCGCGGGCTGCACCTTGTTTGTCCGAGTGCCTCGTATCCTGTGTGCCTCATAACCCATGCGTTAAGAGACGGCAGAACCTCGATATCGTCAGGAACCTGACCTGTGCCCGATCTAATCAGGCAAGTGGAGTCGTGTAATTGGGAACTTCCGATGGGACGAATCTCGCGTCATTCGGGTGGTGGTAGAGGAATGCAGTCGCGGTCTCAGCAGTCGAACGGTTGAAATGCTTCTCAACGTTGACAGTGCCGGGTTCCATTCGATCGAAGTGGCCTAGCTCCGCCCGTAACCGCCCGTCGATGCTCGAGACGAGGTTTTTGTCTCTCATTCGCAATCCGAGCTTCCGGCTGATCGGAAAAAGTACTTCCGTCGCCACGTCGAAAGGTGCGCCGGACCAGCGTTCGGGGTCGAAATCGGCGGGTTTGATTGAGCTGACGGGCGAATCCGATGTGATGAGTGAGCGTGTGGTGAATCGGACCAAGTCCCACGGGCGATTCACCAACTGAGGTATCCATTCCTCGGCAAGGGTGGCTATCTGGCGCGCGTGAATCTCAGTGGCTGTCATCGCGGATCCGTCCGTGTGGGTGCCAGTTGTGCCGGCTGTCATCAATGCCCTGCGATACCGAGGGCCCCTGAGAAGCTGGACACCGATGAAGAACGACAGCTTGCGCCGGTCGTGAAAGCGTAGCGGCCATTCCCCGCCGAGAATTTGCCTGAAGATCGTTGCGGTTTCGGTTTCGACCGAGCTGAACGCACTCTCGAGGGCGAGTGGACCGTTGTGATAGTCGTCGGCAAGCCGATAGAAGTGGTTCTGACTCGCTGCCCTTTCAACGACGGGCGAAAAACGTCTTCCGTTGTAGATGTGGATACCCGTTAGCTGCTCTGCCAAAGCGAATCCTCGTAGATAGAACTGCGGGACAACGTGGTGGCGTTTTGGGTAGCTTGTCATCGCTGCGTCCTTGTTTTGGCCTTCTGAATTTGTGCCTGGTGGCTCTGTCCATTGGCGAAGTGCAGAGACACCTGTCGCCACAGGCGCCATCGCCTTCATTAGATTAATCGCCGCTCAGAAACTCTCGCGCCAGCACTGCCGCACGAGAGAGCGTCGGGTTTTCGGCGACAGCACGAACTAGACGATCTTCGGGAACTTCAAGCTCGAAGAGCAAGTTCAAGATGACTACTGCTGCGGTCACTTCCACAACCGCGTGGAGTTTGGCGATGTCGTGATCGGAGGACCCGACGTGCGCGATCGCATTGCGCGCGTCCTTTGCTGCCCTTGCCCACATTTCGGGGCTCGCGACCAGCGCCTCGCCAGGTGCTCCGATCCGGCCTGCCAATTCGATGAGTCGCTGCTTCAAAGTCGGGACATTCGAGTGTTCCGTCAGACGATCTGCCAGCCAGGCTTTTCTCTCCTGTGGCACCGTCGCGAGCAGTGATCTACGGAGCTCCCTGAACTCTTGTACGGGAATCGGGGGCTCGGGATTAAGTGCTCTGTGCATCGCTTCAGCTGCACCAACCGCCGTGACCACGCGGGTTTCGATATAACCTCCAGTGACGTATTGCAGACCCAAAATCATGCTCCGCGCAGAGGCAAAGGTGTCCCGCACGCTGAGCCATTGAGGGACTAGATCGGTGAAGGCTCGGTCATCCAGCGTGAGTAGGAGGGTTCGAGACTCCTCCGCCTTCATATCCGGCTGGGCCGGCACCAATTGTGGCTGGTAGACCTCTACTTCGTGTGGCTGATCGCGCTGCGGATGGTCCTCGGGGAACTTCTCGGGAGTCGGCGGTAGGAATACGCGCAAAGTGATTAGGCCGCACGCACTCAGGGTTGAGAGTGAGATCAGGTCCGCGATGCTTGCTGCAAGTTCGGTCCAATAGCTGAGTGGCTTCGGGTCGGCGCAGGAGAATTCAATCGAGGCATGTTCTTTGACTCTCGCGGTCCTACCCGCTCTGCTTTCCTCGGCGTACGGCAGCCACCCCAGGAGATGAAGCTTGACGATCAGGGTGCCCATCTCGGCCACCAGAGGAGCCTGACGTGTCAGCTCTATCTGTCCGCTAGATTGACCAGCTTCGGGCTCGAACTGGAATTTCATTGCGATGCTTGATCGGCTGGACCACTTGGTCATATTCTCCACAGCGGCGATACCCGCCACGAAAACTGGCTTCTCTGGATCATCAACGTGGCAGCCGACGAGAGCCGTGCCAGCACCGAGCTCCAGGTTGTCCGGTACTCCGAGCGTGCGCGCCAAGCTGAACGTCTTCGCGCTTGCGACCTGGACGTCGAGGAGGGTCACGTACTTGCCGTCACCGATACCGAACACCGCCGGCCAACGCTGAAGCTTGCCCGTTAGTAATGTCGACCCATCCTCACCAGGCGTTGTTATGGCGTAGTCCCAGCCGCCAATTAGTCGCAGTCGTAGTCCTTCTTGGGGGACGTAGGTGAGAATGCCCGAAACCTTGTCCTCGGGATTGTTCGGCAGCCACCACTGGCCGGTCCAGGTGCGGGGCTCATTGAGCAGCGGTTCATTCATCCCCCAATCATGCTGCTAACAAATCGCTCTTCGTCGAGCGGTTAGCTTGAAGCGCAGACGGATCTCTTCGTGTCGCTCGCTTTCGGCGGCTCTCGGCACGAGTCCGGCGGTCCTCTGCGAGGGTGTGCACGGCATCGGTTCGTATCAGAGTCACGACAAAGGATAATTCAAGTTGGCACAACCTAAACAGCCGATCTGGGGGGACCAAATGTACGCGAAACTTCTAACTGTCATCGGGGAAGAAGCCCTGCCGCTATTCCTGGTGACAACTCCTGCCTCAGGCACCATGTTGTCCGAGCTGGCACAATTTGGGTGGGGTCGATATGGGGATTTTGTAGAACCCTCCGGAGCTCTGCGCCCCAGTATCGAAGCCATGGAGATCATCTCCAATGATCATCTCGTTCTCCGGGAGGTTGACGGGAACCCTATTGCCCCGGATGGATGGTGGGAGGCTGTATCTAAGCTTGATGACCGCTGCTATGTCGTGGTGGCGGAAAGCGGTTCAATCGATCTCCATGACAAGCAGAATCGCCTCCAGCAGCTGATGGATCTGAAGGGGTCGCCTCGGGCCGCCGCTGCGGTACTCCCAGTGGAGAGCTAGGCAAGTGGTCAGGCGGCTTCTAGGAGTGGTCTTTCCCGCGATCGAGAGTGTCAAACTCGAGCCGGATATCCGGCTGCGCCGTTCGTACGGCATGTGGGCGCTGTGAGGAAAACGCTGGCCCACTACTATCCGCCGACACCCGCAGAGTTCGAAGAGCTGTGGAAGAACGGCGCGATTGTCGTCGACACGAACGTTCTCTTGGACCTGTACCGATACTCGGAAGCCTCAAGAAACGAATTCGCCGCGGTTCTCAGATTGCTGTCAGAGCGTCTCTGGATTCCCCATCAAGTCGCTCTCGAATTCCATAAGAACCGATTGCAGGTAATTGATGAGCAGCTTTCGGCCTTCGACGCGCTGGTCAAGAAACTGGAGAGCGCACGGGGCAGTCTCGAAGCAGAGATGAATGCTTACAGCAAGAACGAGTCCATGGACATCCCCGCCCTGGTCACTCGCCACAAGGAAATGTCGGCTGAGTTGATCGGTATGGTGACCGCTGCAAAAAGTGCACATCCCCGCGTACCGAGCAATATCGACGAAGATGCGACGGCCACGATGGTCACCGAACTGTTTGAAGACCGAGTAGGCGAACCGTTCGATGAGACCGTCATGAAACAGGTTTACGAGGAAGGAGCGAGACGGTATCCGGCGAAAGTGCCTCCCGGATACAAAGATTCGGACAAACCGGAGCCGGACAGATACGGCGACCTCGTGCTGTGGAAACAAATGCTTAAGTTCGCTTCTGACACGAAACAGGACCTGATCTTCATCACGGGGGATTTGAAGGAGGACTGGTGGCGCCGTGAGAGAGGCAAAACTATCGGGGCCCGGCCAGAACTTGTTCGAGAATTCAGGAAGGACGCTGGCGGTCAAGTCCACTTCTATGATCCAAAGCAATTCCTGCAGCGTGCGCACGATTACCTCGATGCAAAAATCAGCCAGTCGACTTACGACGAGTTGGACAACCTGTCGGTTCAGTCGGAGGCGAACCGCCAACACGACATTGTTGACGCCCAACTTGAGGCTGAGCGAGTGCGGGCGCAGATCCGGCAAGCGACGGTGAGGCTTAGTCTTCTCGACTCGCCGCGTATGGGGGCGGTGGCCAGCGCCACACGTATCGCAAGTATCGAGGAACAGCTCCGCATCATGGAAAAATCCAAGAAGAGGTATGAAGAGGCGTATCGAGCATCGGATGATGCAAGCAAGCAGGCTGAGCTTACTGAGGCTCTTGTTTCAATCCAGGAGAAAATCGACGAACTGTTTAATGCATACATAGATGAGCAGGAGACCCAGTCCTCAATCTCGAACAAGCCGCTAGAGCGAAAGCGCCTTCTTAGCGAGCTCGCGGAACTCAACCGAGTGCATGAGACGTGGCTTTCACGGCTGTCTGCGAACAAAATCGAAGACATTCTTAGCCGCCGCTCTTCTCCTGATCGCCATTGAATTAATCGTCCCCGAATCGTCCCCGTAGACGGGAAAGCGACGGCGGACGCAGGTTATTGAGGTAGTTTGAAGCAACACGTGAAAGCACTGAAATTCGGTCTTTTCGGGGTTCTGCCTGGTTCGCCAGAGCCTCACTGGCGCTCTCAAAGTGATCAATCTCGTTCGCAATGAGAAGGTCAGGAGTTCGAATCTCCTTAGCTCCACCACTGAAACAGAAGGACCGCGGCCCCCGGGCTGCGGTCCTTCTGTGTTGGTGTCAGCATCCGCGGCAGTGTGCCGCGCCGTTAGAATTGGGCACTGCCGGGACCGGCCGAGCCGCAGCGGCCCGGCGGTTCCTGTGTCTGAGACGACCGGAGACGACCATGACAGCCCAGCAGGACCAGCCGGCAACAGTGCCGCCCGCGGCCGTCGTCGAGGGTGTCTTCGAACTCGCCAGGGACGGTCGCACCGGCCCGCTGGGCGAGATGCTCGACGCCGGCGTGCCGCTGGACCTCGTCAACGGTCGCGGCGACAGCCTGCTGATTGTTGCCGCATACGGGCAGCACCGCGAGACCGTCCAGGAGCTGCTGCGCCGCGGTGCCGACACCGCCATCGTGAACGGCATGGGTCAGACGGCCCTGGCCTGCGCCGTGTTCCGGAACAACGAGCCGATCCTCGTCGACCTGCTCACAGCCGGCGCCGATCCGGATCTCGGCAGCCATTCGGGCATCCAGATCGCCGACCAGTTCGCACTGCCGCGGATGCGCGCGGTCATCGAAGCGCACACCGGCGCCTGACTCGGCCACCACGCTCCCGCAACTCAACGCGCCCCTCGCCCGGGGAGGCGCCGCCGCCGCTGTCGGTCGTCGTTGCTACCGTGACGGTCAACGACACGAGAGCGGAAGCCGGGCAACGGGATGAATGAGGAAGCGACACCGGCGGGAACCACCGTGCGGTTCCACTGCGGGCACGGCGCGGATGCGGCCGAGGCGCGCGTCACCCTGCAGCGGCAGTGCCCGCTGTGCATGCTGCTCGCGGAGACCCGGCGCTCCCGGGACCAGCTGCTGCACCGGGTGGCCCCGAACGGACGGGCCGCCCTGGCGCGGGAAACCCGCATCGGGGCAAGCTACGAGTGGATCTGCAGCCGCGGGCACTCCCGGTACCAGGCCAGCGTGCGGGAGACCCTGACCGGCCCTGGCTGCCCCAAGTGCGCCCGGAATGCGCGGGCCCCGGCAGCCCGGTACGAGGGCGGCGTGCCGTTCATGAAGCCCGGGCTGAAGACGCGCACGTCGCAGGCGGAACAGAAGCTGCGGATGCTGCTGGGTGAGCGCATCGCTCTGCCGCACCGGGTGAACGCGATTCGGATCAACCGCACCTTCTACGGCAAGCCGGAGGTGTGGCCGGACATCATCATCCCCGCCGTCAAGGTCGCGATCGAGTACGACTCACCCGGCCGCGACAAGACCGCGCACCGCGGCCTCAAAGTGGTCTCCGACCGGGAGAAGGACGCGGCTCTGGAGGAGGTGGGCTGGGCGGTGATCCGAGTGCGTGCCGACGGCCTGGAGTCGCTCGGCCCGCACAGCATCGTCACGGTGGGGGTGACAGCGGCACTCGTCGACGAGATCCTCGTGATGCTCGCCCTGATCCGTGGCGAGGCCGCGGTGGCTGCGCTGCAGAACCAGGGACCGGGAGGCTAGCACGAGCCGGTCTGGGTCGCCCAGTACGTGTTCAGTGCCTTCAGGAGACGGATGGTCTCCGGCGTCTCATCGGACCTCGTCTGCTCGAAACGATCCGACCCGGCAGCGGCTGTCACCGTGAAGAGCTCGGGCTGATCGAAGACCTCGATCGGGGTACTCGAGGTCTTCCAGAGGCCACCGGCAATGACCGCGTCCACGATCTGCCGCCCGGCTTCCTCGTCGTAGTTCACGGGTCCGAACCCCAGGATACCGCCGCTCCCAGCACTGAACGAGATTTTGTCGTCTTCGGCTCGCGTGGCGTTGGCGGCGAACATCGCTTCCGCTGTACTGATCTGAGCGTCCACCGTGCCGTCACCGTTGAGGTACACGGATGTCCAGTCGTGGCCGACCCGGATCTCCTCGATGAAACCGGGTCGGGGTTCGGCATCGATCGTTGCCACTATCGAGCGGAACAGCGCGGGGTCGGAGACGCCGACCAGGATGACGTTGTCCGCCACCGAGTAGGAGGCCACGCCGGCCCTGGCGTCGAATAGGGCGAACAGCGGATCCAGCTGAGGGGTGTCGGCGGTGACGGAGTATGGCAAGCCGTCCTCGGTCTCGACGCTGAACTCGATCGCGGAGTACCGGGGATCGGAGGCCAGCTGCTGGATCCGGGCGACCATCGCGTCCATGCTCGTGTCGTCGGTGACCAGCACCTGCAGTTTCGTGCACAGTCCCAGTCGGATCGAGGTGATAAAGGGATCCGGCAGGAGCCTGTCGAATTCGGCGAGCAGCGCAGCCGAGTTGTCGCACTGCTCTGATCCCTCGTCGATCATGAAATAGGACGTGTCAGCGTCATCCCCGGCATCGGCGCGGAGGGTGAGCGGACGATCCGGGGTGCCCGCGTACTCCTCGAACAGCGTCGTGACGTCGGCCTTCGATCCGTACAGGGTGGCGAACGACCGATTGACGTAGGTGGTGGACACCCGGTCGTCATCGAATGCGGTCAGGGCCAGGTCCACCAGCTGGGACGTCTGGCGGAATCGCGGATGGTCCCCTCGACCTCCGGATCACACATCGCGGAGCATCCGGTCAGGGAGATGTCCGAGGACTCGACGATCTGGCTTTTGCTGAGCCATCTCTCGGCAGCGTTTCCCTGGATGGAGCATCCGGTGAGGCCAACGGCTGCCAGCGCCACCAGGGCGACCATGGTTGTGAGTGTGGTGCGATTTCGAGTGCGGATGGAGTCCCCTTGATCATGCGCGCGAGTCAACGGTATCGCCAGCGATCGCAGTCCGCTGACACCCTTATGGGAAGTCAACCGAGTGGTTAGAGTGGCCGGAGAAGAGGCTCACGGTCGAGCGGGGGCGGCACGTGGGCACCCGGATCAAAGGAGCCCATTCGTGCTGCACACCGACATACCCACCCGAGACGACGTCGACACCCTCGCAACGGTGCGCAAACATCCGTGCGTCTCGATCTACCTCAGCACCAGCCCGCTGCCCCAGGAGTCCGAAAAGGCCAGGATGGAGCTGAAAAACCGGCTGACGGAGGCCGTGCAACAGCTGCGCGATGCCGGCACCGACAAGGGACCCATCGAGGAACTGCAGGAAACCCTCGACGACCTCATCCAGGACTCGGATTTCTGGCGGTCACTGTCGTACAGCCTGGCGATCTTCGCCACCCCGGACAGCGTGCGGACCTTCCGGCTGCCAAACCGGCTCGGCGGGGCGCTGGAGGTCTCGGACCGGTTCTACCTCAAGCCGCTGCTACGCGCGGTCACGTTCCCGCAGGCCGCTTTTGTGCTCGCCCTCGCGCAGAACTCCGTGCGGTTGCTGGAGATCAGCGCGGAAAGCCCGGTCTACGCGGTTTCGGTGCCCGGGCTGCCCAGCGATGTCGCCGACGCGGTCGGCTTGCCCTCGATCAACGGCCGCACCCAGGACAGCCACATCATGGGCGGCCGCATCCAGGGCGCCGAAGGGCAGAAGGTGCGGATGCGCCAATACGCGCGGGCGATCGACCGGGCGCTGCGGCCGGTGCTCAGCGGCGTGGACCTGCCATTGATCCTCGCCGCCGCCGAACCCCTGGCCGGCATCTACCGCTCGGTGAACAGCTACCCCAACCTCACCGAGGCGATCATCCCCGGCAACCCCGAAGAGACCCCGGACGAGGAGCTGGGGCGGGCGGCGCGCGGCATCCTGGACGAGCTCTACGCGGCGGAGCTGGACGGACTCAAGGACCGCATGGCCCGCCGGGCCGCGCACGGCCGGGCCGTCACCGACCTCAGCGACGTGGCGCGAGCCGCTACCTACGGCGCGGTCGACACTCTGTTCGTGGACATCGACCAGAGCGTGCCGGGGCTGGTCGACGAGGAAACCGGGGCGGTCACCCTGAGCGCGGAGGACGACGCCATCACCTACGGTGTCGTCGACGAGATCCTGCGGCGGGCGCTGCTGTCGGGGGCGGAGATCTTCGCGGTGCGGGCTGATGACATGCCCGGCGGCGGTGCTGTCGCCGCGGGGGTGCGTTTCATGGTCTGACGCACACGAAACCGGTGCCGCCTGCAGGCAGGCGACACCGGTGAGGTTCGTGCGCCGGGCGCGTTGCGCCCGGCCGGAGACGAATTAGCGCTTGCGGGCTTTTTCGGTCTCAGCGGACTTGAGCTGCTTGTCGGCGCGCTTTTCCTTCAGGGACTTGCCGGCGACCTTCTTGGTCGCATCCTTCTTGGGTGATTTGTCAGCCATGTGTACTCCTTCGACCTGAACCTGGGCGGCACGGATGATCTGACCCTACGCGGGTTCGGCACAAAGGGCATCTTGAGACGAGGGCGTGCCTGAACGCCGCCCCCGACGCGGCCCGATTGGGGGCCCCTGCGGGGCCTGTGCCTTTGGAGGGCGTCGACGTAGGCTGTCTGCGATGAGGCTCCTCGTCGCTGGGACGAGAAGTCGTACGGAGAGCCGGGAGATCATGAGCGCACAGGAAACGTACAAAGCAGTGCTATTCGGTCCGAACGTGATCGGGTCCGGCACCGAGATTGAACTGCATTTCGCCAACGGGGAATACCAGGACGTGGTGGTGCTCGAAGCCGTCGAAAACGGCCAGACAATCACCCGCACCTACCGCAAGGGCCGGGAGACCGAGGAACCCATCCCGTACCGATTCGTCGACGAAGACGTGTCTGATGAGACCGCGGTGGGGGATGTGCCCAACTAGCCGGTCGGACCTGCACACCGGGGGCAGCGCGGGAAGCGCTGCCGCCGGTGTGCACGGCTAGATGCGGGCGCCCGGCTTGGAGCTGCGGCTCAGCCGCACGGGCAGTGCCATCAGCGGACCCACGAAACGACGTTGCAGGCTGCGGCCGGGGCCCCACACGTACTGCACGATCAGCTGAGCCAGGATGGCGCTGGCCGCCAGGGCGACCGCGATCGCACCGGCGGTGAGCAGGTTGAGCAGCCCGTTGATATCGCCGTCGGCCATCTGCAGCAGCCCGCGGAACAACGCCAGGCCAGGCACCAGGGGAACCAGGGCGCAGACGACGATCACCAGGGGAGGGGTGCGCACGAGGCGTGCCCCGACGGCCGCCAGGAGCCCGGCACCCATCGCCGCCGCGCCGGAGGACCAGACCAGGCCGAACCCGGCATTGCTGGCGGCCAGGTAAACCGCCTCGGCCACGGCGCCGAGCAGGCAGACGACCCAGAACGCCCGCCACGGCACCTGGGTACCCAGGGCGAAGCCCGCCACGATGACCACCGCGGCGACCAACTGGATTGCCACGACACCCAGGGAGGCGGGCACATCCGCGCTGATCCCCAGGTCGAGGCCGAACCGGGCCAGGACCAGCGAGGAGCCGGCCACACCGGCGACCAGACCACCGGTGATGAGGAGGGCCTCGATGAGCCGCGCCGTGCCGGTGAGGTAGAACCCCGACAGGGTGTCGTGCACCGCGCCGAAGGTGGTCACCCCGGCCAGGAGCATGATGATGGTGGCGACCACGACGAGGGACGGACTGGCGCCGGGATCGATCAGGGGCACGATTGCGGCGAAGATCGGACCGATGGCCCCGCCGACGACGGTTTGGTAGAACAACGGCACCCGCCGTTTGTCGAGCGCGGTGGTGAGGAAGTCGATCACGAATCCGGCGACGAACGCGGCAATGATCACGACCGGGCTGCCACCGAAGAGCGCGGCGGCGCCGGCGCCGACGAGGCTCCAGCCGATCCGACGGTACAGCAGCGTCACCTGCGGCTTCGACGAGACGATCGTGGCCAGGCGTTTGCGGGCCTCCGGAACATCCGTGGGCTCTTCGATCAGGTCGGCGATGAGCTCCGACGTGGCGGTGAGCTTGGCGTAGTTGAGGGTGCGGTACTTGACGTCCCGGCTGCGGGAGATGGATTCGTGGGTGGACTGGTCTTCGTGGGTGAGCGTGATGATCGTGTGGGTGATGTTCGCCTCGGTGCCGCGCAGCCCGTAGGCGCGAGTCAGCGCGAGCATGGCCGCCGTGGCGTCTTCCGCTCCGGCGCCGGACGCGAAGATCACCTCGGCCAGCCGCATGGTGAGGTCAAGCACCGACCGGGTGTACGCGGCGATGTCGATGACCGGGACCGCGACGGTGGAGGTGCTCGGCGCATCCTCGTAGGCGCGCACGGCGGCGATGCCCGTGGCATCGGCGCGCAGGATCGGGATGCTGGTGGTGACCGGGCGCGGGGTGGTGGGGTGCGGCGCCCGGTAGGGCTGCTTGGGGATGGGTGCGGTCGTCGCGGCGACGGGCACCGGTTTGGTGTTCGTGGGGAGAGAGGAGGGGGGCACGGCAGTCAACTGGACAACTTCAACACTTCGAGGATCGGTGATGCGGGGAGGGAATGTGCGCGGCTGCTCAGTCATCGAGCGGGCCGAGCCAGGCGGTGGCGACGGTGGCGTGGGCGGAATCAGCGGTCGAGGGGTGGAACAGCCCGGCCAGCACGTCGCGGTACAGCCGGCCGAGTTCGTCGCCGGTGAAGTAGCTGGCGCCGCCGTTCACCCGCAGCATCAGGTCCACGACCTCCTTGGCGCTCTCCACACTGCGGTGCTTGAGGCCGGCGAGCCTGGCGAACCAGAACGGGCCGTGGTCGACGAGGGTGTCGACGTCGCGGGCCAGCGTCTGAATCTGGGGGTATACGGCATCCAGCAGCAGGGCCGCCTCGGCGATACGGCGACGGATGTCCGGATCCTGCGCGAGAGGTCGACTGTTGTTCTTGGCCGAGCGGCGCCGTTTCACTGCCGCAACCCCGAGTTCCAGCGCCCGCTGGGCGATGCCGGTGTACACGCTCGAGAGCAGAATCTCGAAGGTGGCGAAGATACCGAAAATCAGCGGGTCGTTGACCGGTCCGGGCGGGAGGGTGCGCACCACCCGGTCGGCAGGGGCGGAAGCCCCGTCCAGCAGGGTGGTCTGGCTCTGGCTGCCGCGCATGCCGAGGGTGTCCCAGTCGTCCTTCCGGGTGATGCCGGGGTCGGCGCGGTCGAGGAACGCCCACACGATCAGCGGCCGGGCCGGATCGGAGCTGTCCAGGCCCATGGTGCCCAGCTGGGTCCAGACCGGGGAGAGGGAGGTGAAGATTTTGGTGCCGGTGAACCTGTAGCCACCGCCTTGCTGCGGTGCGGCAGCCGTCGACGAGCCGAACAGCACCAGGTCGTTGCCGGGTTCGCTGACCCCGAAGCCGAAGATCGCGCCCTGCGCGGCCTCGATGAGGACGAACTCGAGGGCGGTGTCGCCCCTGTCGTGCATGGCCTTGGCGACACCGGTCCAGACCAGGTGCATGTTCACCGCGAGGGCGGTGGCCGGGGCGTGCGCGGCCAGCCGGGACTGCTCGGCAGCCAGCTGCGGCAGGGTGAGGCCCAGGCCGCCGAAGCGGGTGGGCACCAGGGCACGCAGGTAGCCGGCGGCGGCGAGTTCGGCGACGTCGTCGAACGGGAAGGTGTTGGCGGCGTCGTGCGCTGCGGCACGGGAGCGGATGCGGCCGAGTAGGGCGTCGTCGAGCACCGCGCCGGAGGCGGGGGAGGTCGGTGCGGGGCGGGAAGATTCGGTCACACCTGCAAGCCTACGTAGCCTTTTCCTTTCGCGTGGCCAGACGCACGATGAGAAAGACGATCCCGCCGGCCACCGCCAGGATGGCGAGCCAGGGCAGGGCGAATCCGACGCCGACGAGGAGGGCGCCGAGCGCCGTCACCAGGGTGTTCCAGCCGGCCACGACGCCGGTCCAGAAATTATCGGGGGCGCCGGGGGCGACGGTGCCGGTGGAGTACAGCTCGAGGCCGATGGTGGAGTACTCGATCTGGTCGGTGAGGTAGTCGCGCTGGGACTGCATGCCCTCCAGCTCGGCCTGGCGGGATGAGAGTTCGCTCTCGATGGCGATCAGGTCGGTGGTGGTCGTCGCCTGCGACATGAGGGCCAGCAGCCTGTCGACGGAGGTGCGCAGCGCCGTGATCCGGGCGTCCAGATCCTGGCTCTGTTGAGTGACGTCGGAGGAATTCAGGGACACGTAGTTCACGGTGCCGAGGGCCCGGAGCGCGTCGAGGGTGCGGTCGAGGTCGCCGACGGGGATGCGCAGCGACAGGTTCGCGCTGGCGGACTGGTTCTCCGTTTCGGGGGTTTCGGTGCGGCTGTCGACGCGGCCGCCGGCCTCTTCGACAATCATCGCGGCGTTCTCGGCCGACCGGATCGGGTCGGCCACGGTGAGTGACACCGATCCCGTCGTGATCACCGAGCGATCGGCGGTGGTGGCCTCGCCCGCGGCATCCTCCACGACATCCCCTGCGACGACCTCGCCCGGCGCGGGCAGTTGGCCGGGCACGGTGCCGGAATCCATCGACTCGGAGCGGTAGCCGGAGTCGCTGGCACTCTGCGAACCGAGGGAGGTGCAGCCGGTCAGGAGCAGCCCGATGATGGCCAGGCCGCCGGTCACGCCGACCCATGTTCTCAGGCGGCGGGGCCGCCGTGCCTGGACGCCCTGCGCCACACCCTGGGTCTTCGTGCTGTTGCTCATGGGCCAACTGTAGGGTCGGGCCGTATCCGCTATCTGGATGGTTTCTGGGAGTCGGATCACAATCGAGTCTCGACCTTGGGCCGCGTCGTACGCTCGAAGTGGCGCCGATTTCTGCGGCGCCGTTGTACGAAAAGACTGTTCAGTTCTCGCTCTAGGAGGAACCATGGGATTCGCAGACGCCGCCAAAGACGCCCTCGCGGCCACCGGCCAGAAGATCGGACGCGCGGCGGAAGACACCAAGGAGCGCGTCTCAGACAAGCTCGACGAAGCCAAGGCCGACGCCGAGGTGAAGAAGGCCGAGGCCGAGGTCAAGCACGCCGAGGCCGAGCGGGACTCCACCAAGGCCAAGAACGACTACAAGGAAGGCCTGCGCTAGCCGCGGCCGCCGGGGGCGGCGCCGTGGCCGCGGGCCGCGGACGCTGGGCGGCGCTGACGGATGCACTCCGTCGGCGCCGCGCTCCGCACCTGTTCATCCAGACGGACACCGGCAGCGGACCCGTCGTGATCCTGGTGCACGGCATCGCGTCCACCGCGGTGACCTTCCGCAAAGTCGTGCCGATGCTGGCCCCCGGGCACCGGGTCATCGCCGTGGACATCCTCGGCCACGGCGCCTCGCCGGCGCCCCCGGACTGCGAGTACACCCTCGACGACCATGTCGCGGCGCTCGCCGAGACCATCCGGGCGCTGAACCTGCGGGAGCCCTTCGTGCTGGTCGGGCATTCGCTCGGCAGCTTGATCGCCACCCGGTACGCCGCCGAGCACCGCTGGTACACCCGACCAGGCCTGCGGGTCTCCCGCCTGGTGCTCGTCGGGCCGCCGATTTATCTCTCGCCCGCCGACATCGGCGACCCGTGGGTGCGCGCCAGGGTCACCGCGTACCTCCGGGCCTACGAGTTCCTGCGGTCGAACAAGGACTTCACCCTCGCCAACGCGGCGGTGCTCGGCCGGCTGCTGCCCAAGGGCATCCTGGAACTCACCGAGGACACCTGGACCCCGTTCGTGAAGTCGCTGGAGCACTGCATCGAATCGCAGACCATGGTGAGCGACATCGCCGGCCTGCGCATCCCCGTCGACCTGATCTACGGAGCGCTGGACGCCTTCGTGGCGCCGGGCAGCCTGCGGGTGGTGGAGCGGATGCGGCACGTCACCACCCACCGCGTGGAGGCCAACGATCACATCGTGCGCCGCCGCATCGCGAAGGTGCTGGTGAGGGTGATCGACGGTTTCGGTGCACCCGCGGCGGAACCGGCAGCAACCAGAGTGACGCGCTGACCTGCGGCCTCCCGGCAACGCCGAAGCGCGTGGTTAGGCTTGACATATGGATACACGAACACTGGGCAGAACCGGCCGTACCGTCTCCGTCATCGGACTGGGCACCTGGCAGCTGGGTGCCGACTGGGGCGACGTCACCGAGGCCGACGCCACCGCCGTGCTCGCCGCCTCCGTTGAGGCCGGCGTCACCTTCTTCGACACCGCGGACGTCTATGGCGACGGGCGGAGCGAGCAGATCATCGGGCACTTCCTCGAGCACGGCGCCCCCGGCGTTGACATCACCGTGGCCACCAAGATGGGCCGTCGGGCCGAGCAGCTGCCGGAGAACTACGTGCTCGCGAACTTCCGCGAGTGGACCGAGCGGTCCCGCCGAAACCTCGGCACCGAGACCCTCGACCTGGTGCAGCTGCACTGCCCGCCGAGCGCGGTCGTCGAATCCGGCGAGGTTTTCGACGCACTGGACACCCTCGTCGACGAGGGCGTGATCGCCAACTACGGCGTGAGCGTGGAAACCTGCGAGCAGGCGCTCGCAGCCATCGCCCGGCCCGGCATCGCCACCGTGCAGATCATCCTCAACGCGTTCAGGCTCAAGCCTCTCGACGAGGTTGTGCCGGCCGCCCGCGCCGCCGGGGTGGGCATCATCGCCCGGGTGCCGCTGGCCAGCGGGCTGCTCACCGGCAAGTACACCCGGGAGACCACCTTCGCCGAGAACGACCACCGCAATTACAACCGCGACGGCAGCGCATTCGACGTGGGCGAGACCTTCTCCGGCGTCGACTACGAGACCGGCCTGATCGCCGCGACCGAGTTCGCCGCGCTGGTGCCGGAGGGCCTCACGCCCGCTCAGGCCGCGCTGGCCTGGGTGGCGCAGATCGACGGGGTGTCCTCGGTGATCCCCGGTGCCCGGTCGGTGTCGCAGGCGCAGGGCAACGCGGCCGCCGGCGCGGTGCCGCAGCTGCCCGACGAGTTCATGGTCGGCGTGCAGTCGATCTACGACCGCCTCCTGCGCGAGTCCATCCACGAGCGCTGGTAGGTCCCGTCCGCGAACTATGAGCTAAGCACCTTCCCACGCGCTGGGAGGGTGCTTTTCTCACAGTTCGCGGGCTTAGCCGAGGTCGTCGGGGTCTTTCCCGGTGCGTTCGCCCGCGTCCAGGGCCGCGATGGCGGCGTGGTCGGCGGCATCCAGGGTGAAATCGAAGACGTCGAGGTTCTCGCGGATGCGCGACGGGGTCACCGATTTGGGGATCACCACGTCGCCGAGGTCGAGGTGCCAGCGCAGCACCACCTGCGCGGCGGACTTGCCGTGCCGGGCGCCGATGGCGTCGAGGGTGTTGTTGCCGATCGCGCGACCGCGGGCCAACGGCGACCAGTCCTCGGTGAGGATGCCGTGCGCGGCGTTGTACGCGCGTACCTCGGTCTGCTGCAGCCACGGATGCAGCTCCACCTGATTGACGGCCGGCACGATGTCGGTCTCGGCCAACAACCGGTCCAGGTGGTGGGTGTGGAAGTTCGACACCCCGATCGAGCGGGCGCGACCGTCGGCCTTGATCGTCTCCAGGGCGCGGTAGGCGTCGACGTAGCGGTCCTGCCGCGGCGCCGGCCAATGGATCAGGTACAGGTCGACGTAGTCCAGGCCGAGCTTGGCCAGGCTCTCATCGAACGCGCGCAGCGTCTCGTCGTAGCCGTGCCGGTCGTTCCAGACCTTGGTGGTGACGAAGACCTCGGCGCGGGGGAGGGCGGCGCGGGCCAGTCCCTCGCCGACGCCGCGTTCGTTCTCGTACAACGCCGCGGTGTCGACGTGCCGGTATCCCGCTTCCAACGCGATCTGCACGGTGCCCGCCGCCAGGGCATCCGGGATCTTGTAGACCCCGAGCCCGAGTTGGGGGATGGTGTGGCCGTCGTTCATCAGAAGCGTGTGGTCCATGCCTTTCATTAAACCCCGTGGCCCGCCCGGCCCGCCCCTCGCGAATTGTGAGCTGAGCCTCGAAAGTCTCGGAAACGTGGTGCTGACTCACGGCTCGCGGGCTGGCGGGGCCTAGTCTCGGGAGATGGAACCCGCACTGCACGGTAGGACGGCGCTCGTGACCGGGGTGTCGCGGCGCAAGGGCATCGGCTACGCGGTGGCGGTGCGGCTGGCCGAGCTGGGCGCCAGCGTCTTCGTGCAACACTTCGCTCCGCACGACGACGCGCAGCCCTGGGGCGGTGACGACCTCGACGCGGTGCGGGCCGGTATCCGTTCGGCGCTGACCGAGGGCGCCGTGTTCGGTGACGTGAGCGCCGACCTGGCCGAGCCGGATGCCGCGACGCTGGTCATGGGCGCGGCCGTCGGCCTCACCGGGCGGGTCGACATCCTCGTGGCCAACCACGCCCGCAGCGGCGGCGACGGCTCCATCTTCGATATGACCGCCACGATGCTCGATGGGCACTGGCAGGTCAACGCTCGCTCCACGTTGCTGCTCACCCGTGCCTTCGCCGAGCAGTTCGGCCTCACGGCCCGCCCGGGTGCGGCCGGCTCGGATGCGGCCGGCCCGGTCGGTGCGGCTCAGACGCCGCGGCGTCCCGGCGAACGCGGCGATCCGGCCGCCGCCGCCATCGACGAGTTCGCCACGGGGCGGGTGATCTGGCTGACCTCCGGTCAGATCCACGGGCCGATGCCGGGCGAGGTCGCGTACGCGGCCAGCAAGGCGGTTCTGGCCGGGCTCACTCCCACCGTGGCCAGCGAGCTGCTGGTCCGCGGCATCCTGCTCAACACCGTCAATCCCGGTCCGGTGAACACCGGCTATCTCGATCCGGAGACCACCGACCGGCCGCTGGACGGCATGCTCGAGTACCTGCGCACCCTCCCGTTCGGCCGTTTCGGCGAGCCCACCGATCCCGCCCGCCTGATCGCGTGGTTGTGCACCACGGAGGCCCGCTGGCTGGTCGGCCAGGTTCTCACCAGCGACGGCGGTTTCAGCCTCGCGAACTGAGAGAAAAGCCCCAGGAACTCGAGTCCTTAGGGGCTCAAATCACAGTTCGCGAGGGAGGGAGAGGGAGGTCAGGAGACCTGGATGCTGATCGGCTCGGTGTCGGGGATCGGGCTCGCGTCGCGTCCGCGCAGGTCGGGGTGCCAGCGGCGGCCGAGCGCGGGGATGATCGTACCCAGCGCCGCGAACCCGGCGGCCACGTAGATGGCCGCAGCCGCCCCGGAGTGGTCGATCGCGAACCCGGCCAGGGCCGAGCCGAGTGCCGCGCCGATGAGCTGGCCGGTGCCGATCCAGCCGTACGCCTCGGCGGTGTCGCTGAACTTCACGCTCGCCGAGACGATGCCGAACAGCACCGCGAACGCGGGCGCGATGCCGATGCCGGCCAGGACGAGGGCCCCGGAGAGCCACCAGAAGTTCATCCACAGGCTGGCCAGGGCCAGGCCGCAGGTGACGATGAGCATCCGCGATGCCAGCGCCCACGGCCCGATCGGCAGGTGGCCCAGGGCGAGACCGCCGATGAGCGACCCGATCGCGAAGATGCCGAGCACCCAGCCGGCGTTGGCGCTGCCGTGGCCGAAGACGGCCACCACCCCCGCCTCCAGGGCGGAGCAGGCCGCGAGGAGCATGAAGCCGACGATGGTGCTCAGCAGCACCGCCGGCTTCTTGAGCACAACGCCGAGCTTGCGCCGGCTGCGGGGGATGCGCACCCGTCCGACCTCGGGCAGGACCACGAACCAGATGCCCCCGGCCACGAGGAAGAACGCGGCCAGCAGGATGCCCGCTGTGCTGCTGACCTGGATGGACACGAAGGTGGCGATGACGGGGCCGAGCACCCAGATGATCTCCTGCGCGGAAGCATCCAGGGAGAACAGCGGCGTGAGCTGGCGGGAGTTGACCACCTTGGGGTAAATGGTGCGCACGGCGGGCTGGATGGGTGGCATCGACAGCCCGGCGATGAAGCCGACGATCATCAGCCCCACCACGGGCAGTGGCACCAGGGCCATCGTGACGATCGCGGCGGTGCAGATCACCATGGTGGTGATCAGGACCGGGCGCATGCCCAGGCGGCCCATCAGCCGGGACGTGAGCGGGCCGGCGATGCCCTGGCCGATGCTCATGGCGGCCAGAACCAGGCCGGCGGCGGCGTAGGAGTCGAAGAGTTTTTCGATGTGGATGAGGAACGCCAGCGAGAGCATCCCGAACGGGAATCGGGCGGTGAGCTGGGCTGCGATGAGTCGGGCCACGCCGGGGGTTTTCAGAAGGGTCCAGTAGCTGCTCACAACCGTCTAGTCTATGGCCGAGGCGAGCTTCCCAGCGCAGCGGGGGTTATCCGCCCGGCTAACGTGAACGGGTGCACACATTGATTTCGGCGGCCGATCTGGCCGCGTTCCTCGTCGTCGGCCCGGCTCCACGTATCCTCGACGTGCGGTGGAAGCTCGGCGGCCCTCCAGGCCGTGCCGAGTTCCGCCGTGGGCACCTGCCCGGCGCCGTGTATGTGGACCTGGACTCCGAATTGGCGGGACACGGCGAGCCGGCCGACGGCCGGCATCCGCTGCCCGCACCGGCCGACCTGCAGGCCGCCGCGCGCGGCTGGGGTCTGAATGACGGCGACACCGTCGTGGTGTACGACGACCTGGGCAACATGTCGGCCGCCCGCGCCTGGTGGCTGCTGCGCCACGCCGGGGTGCGTGACGTGCGTCTGCTCGACGGCGGCCTGGCCGCCTGGCGCGCCGCCGGGCTACCGGTGGTGGCGGGGGAGGAGCCGGTGCCGGCCGGTTCGGTGACACTGACCCTCGGCGCCCTGCCTGTGCTCGACGCCGATGCCGCGGCCGCGCTCGCGCAGGACGGCGTGCTGCTGGACGCACGGGCCGCCGAACGCTACCGGGGCGACATCGAACCGATCGACCCGCGCGCCGGCCACATCCCGGGCGCGGTGAGCGCTCCGACGGGCGGCAACCTGGATGCTGAGGGGCGGTTCCTGCCGGCGGCGGAGCTGCGGGCCCGGTTCGAGGCGCTCGGGGTGCCCGGCCGGGAGGCTGGCGGTGGACCGGAGACGCCCGGCTACGACGTGGGCGTGTACTGCGGCTCCGGCGTGACGGCCGCGCACCAGGCGGTGGCGCTCACCCTCGCCGGGTTCACTCCGGCGCTCTACCCCGGCTCCTGGTCGCAGTGGTCGAACCTGCCCGGCCGGCCGGTTGCGACCGGGGACGCGCCCGGCGGGACATCCGCCCGCGGGTAGATCCCTCTCGCCGGTTCGGCAGCGTCGCGGCCCGGTTTGGTCCTGGCGGCCCGCAGTACCTCCGGCGGCACGTGTTACACCGCGTGCCGCCGGGGCTGGCGCGTGCCGCGAGGGCTGGCGCGTGCCGCGAGGGCTGGCGCGTGCCGCGAGGGCTGGCGCGTGCCGCGAGGGCT
>NZ_SOGI01000026.1:0-23677 GCF_004403385.1 Cryobacterium sp. TMT4-31 | reverse complement strand
GTGTTGTGCGCTGCCCGCGGAGACGTGATCAATCACAGCGGAGAGCTGCTCGAGCCGGCGTGGATCAGATCGTCGGACGACCTCAGAAGTCACCCACCCACCCGATCACCCCAACCAACGCCACGAACATGGCGGTACCTGTACCGAAATCCCAAATTCCCCCGCCTACTCGCGCCATGCATTTCTTTGGGGTGAGAACCCTGATTGGCGACTAAGGCAGTCGCACAAAGATGGTGCGAAAGCCCTGGATCGACAACACCCCAGTCGTGCAGAGCTACCTTGCGAGTATCCGTTCGCAAGGAGTAGACGCACCCCGACCGCTCGGTCGCGACGAGGCCGGCCGGCAAGTTGTCGAGTCTGTACAAGGCGCGATCGCTATAAGTCAGATGCCGCTCGAAGCCGAGAATTTGCGTCGGGTCGGTCAGATGATTCGCCGCATTCATGATGTGAGCGAATCTGTTCCCCTCCCCGACGTTTCGAATTGGGAGATGCTGCTGCCAGCCGATATCCCGAACTTGATGTGTCACAACGATCTTGCTCCGTGGAATCTCGTCATTGGAGATCGTTGGGTCTTCATCGATTGGGATGGTGCAGGGCCGAGTACCCGGCTGTGGGACCTGGCCTACGCCGCCCAAGCGTTCGCCATGCTCGTTGAGGGTCAATCTGTCGAGTCCGCCTCTTCGAGGCTTCGGGCATTGATCGATGGTTCCGAAGCCGATGTTGCCCTCCGTGAGGCACTTCCAGCGGCCATGGCAGAACGGACCGCCGCGATGTTGGAGCTCTCGCGCACCTCCCACGCGAACGGCCTTCAGCCCTGGGCCGATATGTACGTGGGCGGGCACGGTGGATTCTGGCGTGCAGCGGCCCACTACGTCAGTCGAGATCAAGCGGCTTGGGTGCGAGCGCTCTCGCGATCGGAATAGCTGAACCGATGAGGGTTCTTGCGGAGGGCTAGGGGCGCGAGGGACAGCTGAGCTCGCCCCCTTGCAGTCCCATTCCTGTGAGACGTGTCTCGAAACCTCAGTGTGTCGAAACACATGCGATACGAGACGCAGAGATTAGTCCTGGCGGCACGGCGAGCACCGGGCCAGACGTCTCGGATCTTCACGGACGCGGCATATCCGAAAGGCGTCCAAACAAATGAAACCCAGGTAGCTCGCAGCTGGCTCATTGCCCTACATGTCAACAATCGCATGATGCACGCAGGAAAGCTGCTACACCGAGGTCGCGAGCGCTGCTCATATCGGCCGCTGCCCTTCTTTGCGGAATCGTGACAAATTCAGTCCCTCAAATTCACGGCGCGCTTGACCCGGACGTTTCTTTCGCGACATTTGCTTCTGACTGTTTTTGGTCTCTTTTCCTTCATGATGAGCATGATCCTTTGGCCCCACTCCAACGCACCGCCACGACAGACAGCGAATTAGCATGCCAATGGCGCGACCTCTAGTGTCTCGGAACCTAATTTCCTCGAAACCCATGGGATGCAAGACACTGTCTCGGAAAATCCCAGCTCGTGTCCGCGGGGCGGCGCCGCCGCTGAGACGAGTTTTTGGGATGACTCCTTCTCGTAGGTTGACGAGCACCCCGCTCCCGTCTAGGGAACGGTCCGAGTGCCCCGGAAAGCTGTACCTTCCTGAGGCTTCCCGTGGCACACGTCTGGCCTCGTTG
Organism: Cryobacterium sp. TMT4-31; assembly: GCF_004403385.1. NCBI lineage: Bacteria > Bacillati > Actinomycetota > Actinomycetes > Micrococcales > Microbacteriaceae > Cryobacterium > Cryobacterium sp. TMT4-31. The sequence goes on along the minus strand of NZ_SOGI01000026.1, from coordinate 22,009 downwards.
CTACGGCGCGTCACGCGAGGTCGGGCCCACGCGAAACGCTGGCGGCTTGGCGCCAAGATTCCTGCAGGTATCTCGGGGGAGGTAGTTAAGATACCTCGCCGTTCGATCACATGCCGGCGCGTTGCATACATAGTGGCCAGTTGTTGGTGCCGGACCGCTTGTTGTAGGCGGGGATCTGCTGTCCGCTGGGGCAACTGTCGTGAGTGTGGTGCACGCCGGATCGGTTGCATTCGTGGAGTGGTACGGGGATATACAGTGCACGTATGGTCTGTTCATCCGATCGACAGGCCATGTTCACTGCGGTGAAGAGAATGACCCAGCTCGGTCGGCGTATCGAAGGTGCACAGAATGGTGAAGGCGAAAGAGGACACTGAAAAGACCGCTGTTAAGAGTTCAGCGAGAACTGGAGTCGCTGAGAAGAAAGCTGCTCGGAAGACGGCGGATGCGGCTCTGGCCGGTGCTGAGAAGGCGGTCAAGGACGCTCGCAAGGCTGTAAAGGGCTCGAGTAAAAAGCTGCGTAGGAAGGCGCTTGATCTGTCCAGGCAGACCGAAAAACTCGCCGCGAAGCACGCGAAGGCCACCCGTCGGCTGGCGGCGGAGGTCGCCAAGGCCGATAGAGAAAGTGCCTCAGCTCCGAAAAAAGCCTCAGCTAAGCAGTCCTCCGCTCCTAAGCAGTCCTCCGCGCCTAAGCGGTCCTCTCCTCCCAAGAGGACCTCTGCTTCGAAGAAGGCCACGACTCCCAAGAAGTCAGGGACCGCGGCGACGCTCGCCAAAGCGACTAGGCCGTAGTCGGGGCGAGCGTCATTGTGCCTGCAGCATGCTCGGCGAGGTCGAGAAGTTCTCCGGCGTTGTCGAACAGCACGTTGAAAGCGCCGGGTTCGCCGCGTTGGCGCACTGCCGGGGTGCGTTTGCCGGCCAGATAGGCGTGGATCGTCGTGCGGTCCTGGTCTGTGCGACGGGCGATCTCAGTGATCGTCATCCTTTGTCGTTTGCGCGGGTGGATGTTTACGTCGTTCTCCTCTGAATCGGAGGCGGGTGCCTTTCTCGGTGCTGATGTGTGGTCGAAGATCACCAGCACCGAGAAAGGCCCGTCCTTGCGCGCGGAAGCGATCCGGAGTCGGGAATTTTAGTGAGCGCCGTCAATCTTGGAGAAGCATGCCGATGTTCTGTCCCATGTCTGAGCGAAGCCAGGTATTTAGTACCAGGCAGCCGGTTCCCGAGCGAGAGTGTGGCGAGATCGAGCAAGTAAGCCACGAACCGTTGATACCGGAACGCCTAACTCGCGAGCAAGGGAGCTGCGACCGAGGCGATGGCGACGCCGACGAGCGCGACTGCGCCGCCGAGTGCGGTGATCGCGTCGAATGGTTCGCCAAGTAGAAGGGCGAAGAGGTAGCCGAGTGCCGGAATTGCTGCGGTGAGCACGCCGGTGGCTGCGGCGGGAAGGCGTTCGGCGCCGTAGTTGAATAGCACGAGAGTCGGCGCGGTGATTACGACTCCGAGGACCAGCAGGCCGCCGAGACCTCCCCATCCGCTCGGGAGGGCGGCCGCGCCGGCCGCCATCTCTGCGACGAGCCAGGGGAGCATGATCGCCGTACCCCAAACGGCGGTCGCCGTCGCCAGCACGAGCGGATCGACAGCCCCGGCCGCCCGTTGTCGGAGCTCAGCGGGTACACCCTGGCGGAGAAGCACTGTATAGAGTGCGTAGCTGGCCAAGCCGATGAGGCAGAGCAGCACGCCGATGTCCAACGTGAGGCCCGCACCCGCCACGATCACAACACCGGCGGTCGCGAGCACTAGTCCAACGATCGTGCGGGGAGCCACGCGCTCCCTCAGAATGAACAGGCCGAGAAGGGCGGTCAGTGCCGGGAGAGCCGCGTTGCTGAGAGCTGCAGTACCGGGAGTAGTGAACTCAAGACCGACGTTGGTCAGCGAGTAGTACAGCGCAACCCCGAGGAGGCCGAGCAGAATAGTGCGCGGCGCACGAAGCGTACGCACGAACCCTGTCCGACGTGCGGCGAACGGAACCAGGATCACTAGACCGATCGCGAACCGTCCAACTGAGAGCACGGCGGGTGACGCCGTTTTCAAGACCTCGCCGCTGATCCCGAAACTCATCGACCACAACAGCACCGCGATGCCGACGGCCACGAGCGGAAGTTGTCGACGGAGTCCGGGGTGGGTCATGATCGCAGTCTATTTCGGGGCACCTGAGCTGGGCGCATTGCGCGCACTGCGTCTAAAAAACTGAGGCATTCGGAGGTCCCTTGTGTAGGGGGCATCAGGATTGTGGCTCACGCGGGACTGGTGATTGGGCAGCGATTTCGCGTCGGACCGCTGGGGCGACTTCGGTGCCGAGTAGCTCGATTGCTTTGAGGTGCTCGAGGTGGGGAACCCCGCCCATTCCCATGTTGATGATGATTCGCATGTTCCCGTACAGCTGGTGCTGGAGGAGGAGCTTGTCGATCACTTCTTGCGGACTGCCGGTGATGAGCCCTGCGTGCGGGCTCGTGAGCGCGTCGAATTGATCCCGGGGTAGGTGGATGCCGTTGTCGCGTTGGCGTGAGTTTTCGCCGAACCCGGCTCGCAAGTAGGGGTAAGAGATGTCGCGTGCTTGCTGGCTAGTGCGTGCGACGAATCCGTGGCCGTGGAGCATGGTCGGCATGGTCGCAAGGTCTTTGCCGTTTCTTTCCGCTGCTGCTTCGAATGCTTCACGGACCGGGAGTGCGCCGTCGAGGGGCCCGAACAGAACGCCGTAGGCCAGGGGTAGCCCCATTCTTCCTGCCCGTGCGCCCGATGAGGGCGTTCCTCCAACACCCACCCAGATGGGCATTTTCTTTTGGACGGGGCGGGGTGCGACGTCAGCGTTATGGAGTGGTGCGCGGAATTTTCCAGACCAGGTGATGGGGTTGGTGTTCCGGATCGCGACCAGCAGTTCGAGCTTTTCCCGGAAGAGGTCGGCGTAGTCGTTGAGGTCGAAGCCGAAAAGGGGGAAGGAGTCTGTGAATGAGCCACGTCCGGCGATGATCTCGGCACGACCGTTGGAGATCAGGTCGAGGGTGGCGAAGTCTTGGAATGTCCTTACCGGATCGGCGGAGCTGAGGACTGTGACGGCGCTGGTGAGGCGTATGCGTTCCGTTTTCGCGGCGATCGCGCTCAGGAGCACGGCGGGGGTTGCCGGGACGTAGTCGAAGCGTTGGTGCTCGCCGATGCCGACGACGTCCAGTCCCACGTCTTCGGCGAACACCGCTTCGGCGATGATCTCACGTGTGCGTTGTTCTGCGGAGGGGGCGATTCCGGTGGTGGGGTCGCTGGTGATCTCGCCGAACGTGCTGATTCCGATTTCGAAGGTCATGTTGTCACCGGATCCAGAAAGACCAGGACAGAGCTACGAATAGTGCCATCGCGAGCAGGATGACGTTGACGGGTAGCCGCTTCGGGTCGTCGTGCCGACGGACGTGGATGATGATGGCGACCAGTTGCACGAGAACCAAGCCGAACGCGGCCGTCGGCGCGAGGACCGGGAGGATATTGAGCAGTGGCGGGAGGATCAGGCCGATTGCGCCGAGGACCTCGAGCGCACCGATGGTTTTCACGGCCCGTGGGGAGAAGTCTTCCACCCATGACTGTTGCTGTTTGAGTTTGTCGTATGGTGCGAGCACTTTTGTACCACCGGATCCGAGGTAGGCGATAGCGAGAAGACCGGAGACGATCCAGGTGGCGATGAGCATGGGTTTTCCTTCGGGGTGGGTCAGATAGTCGGGACGGCCGGGCGGCCGACCGCGGATGATTGCTCGAGATCGAGGATCCCGTGGCCGTGGCGACGGAAGAGCAGTGCAGTCAGGATGGCGCCGCTAGCGAAGATCGCGGCTGACCACCAGTACGCCGTCGCGTAGCTCACGATCGCGGCGTCTCGTTCAACATCCGGGGAAGCGGCGTGAGTGCTCAGGTAGGCGGTCGTGGCGCTGGCGGCGATGGTGTTCAGCAGGGCGGTGCCAATGGAGCCCCCGATCTGCTGGCTGGTGTTGACCATTGCCGAGGTCACCCCGGCGAAGTCGTCCTGCACGCGAACGGTGGCAGCTTCCATCGCAGCGGGGATGATCGCACCCATGGCCAGTCCGAGAATCATCAGGGGCCCAAGAACGTTCCCCAAATACGTGCTTTCAGCTGTCAGGGAGGTCAGCAGAATCATTCCCGCAGCAGCGAGGATCATCGCAGAAGGAACGATGACCTTCGGGCCGACGCGTGGCACAAGAACGCTCGTGGACAGCTGCGCCGACACCGTCAGCATCACGATCATCGGGAGAAATGACAGTCCAGTCTGGATCGGGGTGAAGTACAGCGACAGTTGCAAGTAATACGTGACGAACAGGAATACTCCGAACATCCCCGCTCCCGCGACCAGCAACGCGATGTAGGCACCGCCACGATCGCGGTCCCGAATTACGGCGAGTGGCAACAGCGGGTGACGTGCCCTCCCTTGCCAGAGTACGAACGCGGTGAGGAGGGCCGCGGCCGTGACCAGCACCCCCCAGGTCCATGGCGAGGCCCAACCTCGTGTCTCTGCACTCGATAGGCCGTAGACGATCCCGAACAGCGAGCCCGACACCAGGACCGTGCCGGGGATATCGAGTTTCGGGCGCGGCCCTGATCGGGTGACATTTGTGACGAAAAGCACTCCGCCGATCAACGCGATTACGGCGATCGGTACGTTGATGTACAGCGTCCAACGCCAGTCAAGTGTTTCGGTGAGCCACCCGCCGAGGAGGAGCCCGATGGCCCCGCCCGCACCGGCGATCGCGCCAAAGATTCCGAATGCGCGCGCTCGTTCTTTCGGGACCGTGAAGGTTGTAACGAGAACGGCAAGGGCCGTGGGCGCGAGCAATGCTCCGAACACGCCTTGCAGGGCGCGGGCCGCGATCAGGGCACCGAAATTGGTGGCCGCGCCGCCAATCGCGGATGCAGCAGCGAATCCGATGAGCCCGATGATGAAGGTGCGTTTGTGGCCGAGCAGGTCCGAAAGTCGGCCACCGAGGAGTAGAAGGCTGCCGAACGTCAGCGCATAGGCGGTGACCACCCACTGCCGGTCCGCGTCGCTGAAGCCGAGGTCGGTCTGCGCGGAGGGTAACGCGATATTGATGACGAAAGCGTCAAGGATCACCATCAGTTGAGCAAGCCCTACGATTCCCAAGATGAGCCAGCGATGCTGAACCGGGGCGACCTTCAGGTCATCCACGGCAGCTGTGGGGGTGGCCATCGTCAGGCGGCTTGAGCGCGAAGGAGGGCGGCAAGAGACTTGCCGTGCCCGATCGCCGACTGGTGGGCGTCGTCGAGCTTCTGTGCGGCGAGGTCCCTGAGGCCTGCCATGGCCGGGTTCACGTTGGCCAAAGTCAGTTCTGCCTCGATGACCTGAAGGTTCAGGCCCCACACGTCTTCGAAGATGCGCTGCAACCACGGCGTTGAGTGATCCCACCCTTCGCGGGGCGAACCCGGTGCGTACATGCCCCCGCGCGCCGTAACCAAGTACGCGGGACGGCCGGCGATGAGCTTTTCGGCACGCGGAGCGAAACGCTCCTCCGTAAGAAGCAGATCAACCCAGTTCTTCACGTGCTGTGACACGCCCCAGTTGTACAGCGGCACAGCGAACAGATATGCATCCGCTGCGATCAGCTCGTCAGCAAGCTCCGTCGCCAACCCTCGCGCTTCGATCGTGCGATCAGCATCAGGAGCATGTTCTGCAGACACTGCAGCCGGCCACGCGGAAGGGGATAGCGGGTTCATTCCGAGATCGCGCCGCACCACAGCGGCACCAGAATGATCCTCAAGAAGCGCATCCTCCAGGAGGGTAGTCACATCTCGGGTCACTGACCCTTGCGGACGAATGCTGGCATCGACACGAAGAATCGTGGACATGGGGCTCCTTTTGTGCGGCGAAAACGATGATCGACAATTTCGATCATCGTTAATGTACACCATTGTGCTCGAGTCCGGGTACGATCTGTGCATGGCCGAAATGCACAAGACAGCACCGCTCGAGGAGATTTCGCGCGGCACACAAGATTTTGGGTGGGCCCTAGGCACGTTGCTGCGCGAGTACCTGCGCGGCATCGAACACGTAGTCCAGGACCTGCCCGGCGGCCCCAGGGCCTACCAGGTGATGACGATCGTGGCAGGAGGAACCTGCCAAAACCAGGCCGCTATCGCCGAGCGACTGGGGATCGACCGCACAATCACTACACACCTACTGGACGGCCTTGAGGCGCAAAATTTGATCACACGCACGCCGGACCCCCTCGACCGCCGTGGCCGCCGCGTTGCACTCACGGCCCAGGGCGTCGAGAAGTTGGCGATGCTCACCAACCATGCTGAAAGCGTGGAACACGGCCTCCTCGCGAGCCTCTCAGAGATCGAAGCGTCCGCCTTACGAATGAACCTTCGACTAGCCGCAGAAACCGTCGGTAGCCGCACCGGCACCGGCGGCACCGCATGCAACGTCGTCGACGATCTCGGCCTTGCGGGTTAATCGGCGGCGCGTTACGCGGCGAGAACACGGCAGCACGTTTGTATTAGTGGCACCACCAGAAGTTCAGGGCCCAAGCGGCTTGCGCACTGTTGCCCAAGAGGTCGTAGACCTGAACTATTCGTGCTCGCGTCCAAGACAAGATTCAAACGGGTCCCCGACACAATGCGTCGGGAATTCTTCTTTCCGCCTGCAGAAGCCAGCTACGCGGGTAGCCGCCATTCCGCTGGGGGGATTGTCAGGGAAACTGCGGGGCCGGGTTCTTTGCTTTCGGAGTGGTGTCCGCGGATGCGGTCGCAGAACCGAAACGGGCCGTTCGCGGGCTCGAACAGGACTGCCGCGTGCCGGTCCCAATCGATGATCCACCAGGACCACGCGGCGCCGAGGTCGTCGCCCAGCTCGGCGGCCAGGTGAGCATTCTTTCTTCTGGCTCCTCGTCGGTACTGGAGTCGATCGCCTCATCGCTGCGGGTCAGCGAGCGCTTCTATCTCGTCGAGGGTCAAGCCGGTCACGTCGCCGTCAGCCATGGGGCACCACCGACCCGATCGCGGGCGTGACGGCCGCTGCCTTGCCCTCGATCTCCGCGTTGAGGTTTTGTCCCTGAACCACGGCGCTGTGTGAACCATGACGGGGCGGGACTTGGAGTTGAACACGATCGCCCACCACTCCGGCAGGGACGCCAGGGCGGCAACGTCCATCGTGTTCACGTTCCGGGTGTTGGTCGAGGTGGACATAGCGCTGTCGCGGCCGGTGAGCTGCCGTAAGTGATTTCGTCATGTTCTCCGATCGACGCCGCGATCGTCTTTAGGAACTCGTCCTCCAGGATGCCGCTGCCAAACAAGCGGTTGGATGCCGCGTCCCAAAGGGTGACCCAGCCGTCTCGGCCGAACGCGTCGATTCCTTGGGCGCGCGACTGGAAATAGGTGTTCAGGATGATGCCCGTGGAGCCGTAACACGAGTACATCGAGGGCAGCTCGGTCCACTTTACGATGTTTGCGCGCTCGTCCAGCTCGATCACCAGGGGCACGTCCAGTCGGCCGCCGTTGGTCTCGGCGGCGCTGCGCGGTCCTGCAGATCGCGCGAACGATAGCGGTCAAAAATGGCCCCGCGGGAGCCCTCACCGTCCTTGGAGAGCAACACGAAAATGTTGGTGCTTCTGATGAACGCGGCAGAGTCGAAGCGGCGCATTCCTTCGGCCGAGGTCCAGGTCAGCAGCTCGTCACCGCCAGGGCGTACGCACGAAGGCGACACGTCCGGCCTCAGCTGAGATACGCAACCGCGCTAGTGGCGGCTAAGTACGAGGTTTGGGCCCGTAGAGCTCCTACCGAAAACGACGGCTTTAGACACCCATCGATAGATAATTACATTACCCATGGGCGACGAGCATGAGAGCCGAATAGGTCGAATCCGCAGCGCGCTCTGGAAGCCCTGGTTGCGCCGTTGGCCGCAGCCACATCGCGTGGGTCGACGGCAACGCGGCCGGGCTAGTGTTCGGTCCAGCAGGCGAGGATGGTTGTAGCTTTTTCGTAGGAGAATGCGGTGCGGGTTATGCCATGCGGACCGAGTTTATTCGTCTGTTTTCTGGCGTTGACTAGTAACGTCATTTTGTCTTTGAGGAAGACGACCACGCCGTCTGCGGTTTCGTAGGCGGGGAATCCGAGATTCGCGAGTCCTTCAAGGGGTTGGATTGGGGCAAGGTTTTCTTGCATCGTGTCGAAGTAGCTCCGGGCCGACGCTGCGTCCGAGGATTCCTGCACCGAGATCACGAATTCTCCATCAGTCAGATGGTAAATGCAGGTGTATTGACGATTGATCCAGCTGTCGACGGAGTGTGCCGGTCGGCGAGGGCCAGCGCAAGGGTGATGTTGTCGCGTGTTTCGGTGCCACAAATCATCTGTGATGCCGCGGACGGCTCTGCTGCCGCGCTGCGTGCGGAGCTCGAATTAGGAATCGGGGAGGACGACGTGCCTGGCATCGACATGCCGGGTGCCATGTCGTTCCCGGCGCCGAAGGAGGTGCCGGCGCAGCCGGCCAGCAGAGCTGTGGAAGCCACCACGATCGCAAGCAGCCAGTCACGCCTGTTGATTCGCGTCTTTGTTCTGCTAGGCCGCATGGCTGGACACTAGGCTGGCGTAGACAACGACGTTGTCTGGATACGTACGGGTTGTTTCGTTGAACTCGCCACCGCAGGTGATGAGTCGTAGTCCCGCATGGTCGGTGTTGCCGTAGACGGAGAACTGCGGGAAGTTGTCCTTTGGATATTTTTCCACTCCATCGACCACGAATTTCGCCACAGTTGCATCGACTCGAGTGACCAAAATCTCATCGCCGGGACGCATATCGCCGAGTCGGTAAAACACCGCGCGCCCCTGCGCTCTGGAGTCGACGTGACCCAAGATGACCGAGGGGCCGATCGTGCCCGGGGTGGGCGAACCGGTGTACCAGCCGGCAGGAGAGGCTTCGTCCAACGACGGCGTCTGTACCGTGCCGTCAGGATTCTGTCCCAATTGCATCAGGAGCGAGTCCACGTCAATCACGGGGATGTTGATCTGGGTGGGCTCGGAGGCGGTCATGATCGGGCCGACAACCGGGTCAGCCTGCGGATTCGCCGGGACCGGGATGGGCTCCGGTGAGGGCGTAACGGAGACTGGCTTCTGAGCTGGGGCTGCCGCGGCGGCCGAGGCTGGTGGTTGTGGAGGAGGTGGAGTGCCCAACAGGGCCAAACCGGCCGCCGTGCAGCCGACGGCGATGAACAGAACCGCCGTCGCGGCAGCCAGACGGCTACCGCGACGACGCTCTTCAGCCGGGAGAATCACTGGAGATCAACCGATCTCAGCCGCGTGCGGTGAGACGTCGACGGACAACCATAGCGCCGCCTGCCGCGGTCAGGAACCCGGCACCGAGGGCGAGGAGGCCAATGTCAGCACCGTTTGAAGTGCTGCCACCGCCGGTTTCCACGCCACCATTAGGCATATTCGATTGCGACGCACTCAGGGCACCGCACAAAGCAGGTGACGTTGCTGCCAGGGGCAGGCTCGGAACCAAATCGCTTGGCGCGTCCTGTGCTGCTTGCGACAACGTGGCCGGGTCTAAACCGTGGACTACCACGACAGCCGTGCCAGCCTCTAGTGAGGCCGCGGTGGCGGCATCCAGAGTGAAAGTGCGGTTGTAGTCGTAATTTGCACCCATCCCGGCAAGAGTCAGATCAGTTCCGGCCGCCGGACTCGTGTCACCGCTGGTGGACAACGTCGTGCCAATCTCTCCGTAGGACGGTTGACCTTCGGTCGTGCTGATCACACCATCTCCATTGGTGTCAGCTGCCGTGGTGGGGCATACCCCCTGCGCTCCGATGTGGATGTGCTGCACGTGCGGATACGGCTTACCGTCGAAGGTCTCGGCCAAACCCTTGACGTTCTGGGTGACTGTGGCCTGGTCGCCGGAAACCTCAATGAAGATGGTGCCGCTGCCATTGCTACCGTTGATCGAATCGAGCGTTCCCTGATACGTCGCGTCCTCTGTAGCTGCAAAGGCTGGGCCACTGGTCAATACGGCCACACCCAGAGCCAACGCGGGAACAAACAATACTGCTGTCTTCTTTTTCATCGAGATCCCTTACTAAGAGGTAGTTTCGAAAACACACATTGCGCGAAGGACGTAGACGAGCCTTCTGCCGCTGATCCTTTGCGTGAATGGCGTTTCTGTCAAGTGCTACTAGCGTTCCTGAGTTGTGGAGTTGAAAGAGGGGGAGGATCTGTTCTGGGTTCGGGTTCGCGAGGGGATGTCGTCGGCGGCAGCGTGTGAGTCTATGGGAGTGAAACGCAGACAGGGATATCGGTGGATCACGGCTGCTGGCGGGCGACTACCGGTTGCCGCCGTGGTGGCTTCGGGGTTCTATTTGGGTCATGAGAGGTGTCTGCGCATCGTGGATGTGCGGTTGGGGGGTGCCTGGGTTCGCGCGATCGCACGGGATCTGAGGCGCTCCGCGTCGACGATCAGCCGTAAGCTGCGACGAAATTCCCACCCGATTACGCGCAGCTACCGGCCGAATGCCGCGCAGAAACTATTCGTGCTCAAAGCGGGCCGGCCCAAGTCGGGCAAGCTCGATGACCGGCTGCTTGCCGGTGTCGTGGAGGAGCTGCTGCGCAAGACTGAAGTCCGCTGCAACCGGCGTGAGTCATCCAGCACCCTCACGCACCTACTTGCGGAGCGGGGTGGCAGATCGGTTCAGAGTGCCGGCCGGGAGAAAATGTTCAGGAGGTTGCCATCAGGATCGCGGAACAAGGTGGATCTGTTGCCCCACGGCATGGTGGTCGGTTCGAGCACGACGTCTACAAGCAAGTCCTGTAGTCGAGCGAACTCCGGGTCGACGTTCGTGACGTGGCGAGCTCGGTCCTTCCTATAGCGAGCTGTGACCGACCGTCGAGAAGTTGCTGGCGCTGATAGGCCACTTCCGTCTCAATCGTGAATGAGTTCGTTGCGGCTTTGACGCCCGAAAATGCAGCGATGTTGGTGAGCAGGACGTGGATCTGCCCCTTCTGCGTCCCTGTGAAGGGCTGACCACCAGTGCGGGAATAGACGAGACTCCCTGTCCGTCCACTTACCGCCGGGAACTGCTCCTCGAGCTGTTCGCTCACCTTCGCCGTCGGGGTGCCCGGGATCGAAATCGAAGACGAGATCGTGCCCGCGAATAGCGCATAACTGGCACCTGACAGAGTGAAAATCACGATCCAGGCATTTATAGTGCTCCACCGTCGTCGTGCAGCGAATCTTCCGCGACGATAGAGAGGACCAGCCATGTGGGGAACCCGTTCTGTTGGGAGGAAGCCGCGGAATCAGGCAACCGAATCGTTATACACACTGTATAGTCAATTGCTATACAGGGGGTCGGTTTATGCTGTACGAGCTGTAAAGTATCTAAGACCATCTAGGAGTTAGGGAACGTTCACCGTGGCACGAGTCGCCCACACCACTCGTTCCGAGCAAACGGCTCAGGCTAGGCTGCGCATTCTCGAAGTTGCCGGCATGATGTTTGCCGAGCGCGGCTATGACGAGACCGCCATACAGGACGTGGCGACGGAACTCGGGCTGACCCGAGCTGCGCTGCACAACCACTACGCGTCTAAGGCAGACATCCTGCGTGAGATCATCGACGCCGAGACGGCACAATTCCTCGCGACGCTAGACGCCATTGGCGCGATCAAGTGCCGAACCGATCGAATGAATGCGACGGTAGCGGCGCTGGTCGCTGCTGGGCTCAATCAGAGACTGCGGATCGTGTTTCTCGTCTCTGACCCCGTTGTGAGCGCCCTCCCGAACGCCGCCGACGGTCGCCCAAAAGTCTTCGATCGCGTCGCAAGGGTGATCTACGGCGAAACCACGACACCGGAACAGGTGTTCGCAGTGAATGCCGCATTCGTGTCGTTTGCGGCTGTATCAGCTTTCCCGCACCTCACGGATGAGCAACTCTCTCTCATCCTGACGCGTGCACTTCTCCGCCTGCAAGGGGTTCATTAGGTTCTCAGAACCGCACCGCACGCGGTACGACGATCAGGCGTAGTCGGCGGCGCCAAATGTTCTCGATTTGTGGCACCGCTACCTCGGGCTGCTGTTAGGTAATGTGTGCGCAGATTATCGGTCAGTGCGACCCATGTCGGCGCTCGACATTTCGTCCCTCGCGACCGAGATCACTCGGGTTCCCATAGACGCCGGGTCCGCCGTTGATAAAGAAGTCCGGGCGACGCCTTTGATCTAAATATTTACTGAGCTCTATCTCGCAATCGCGCTGCTCAAAAACCGCCCGCAGTTGCGCTGTGCTCGTAACACGTCACGTCCATCCGCGACGGCGACCAGTCTGACCGAGAGCTTTTCGTGACGGGCGTAATGCTGCTTCGGGCGGACTAGCGGACAGCCTGGGAGGCGACACTGAACTCCTCGGCAGACTTGCAACAGCGACTCGAACTCTCCCCGCCCGTTTTCGTCGGCGACTCGGTGATGGAGCGGCATCTGATCGAGAACCTCGCTCAGGACGCTATCCGCCACCACATCAGGCGGCATCGCCAGCATCACTCGTGCGGTGGCCGACCGGGTGGTGCGCCTCGAAGGGACATGATGCGTGCGCGGGTCAGCTGGCTAAGCCGTTCCGCCGGGGCGAGATCGCACTAGCGCGGCAGCCCTCAGCAAATCGCTTGACAAACGAATGGAGACAAAAGGCCCGTGTGGGCTGCGGGTCGATTGGCGGCTCTCCAAATGGCTGCCCGTGAGCGGGCCTGGCCTGGGTCTGGTCGTGCCTGGTCTGACTGGGCCGGGTCCGTTTGGGCTAGCCGATCGAGGTGGCGATGCGGTCGCGCAGGACGCTTTGCGCGGCCAGGAGCGGCAGATGCCCGGCACCGTCCAGAGCGTTCGCGATGGCCGGGCGGATGTCTACTGCGGGGTAGAGGGCGCGTAGGCCGCGTTCGAATCGTGCCGCGATTTCTGGGGCACGAAGTACTCCGCCGATGCCGCACACGACAGGGGAGGTCCTCACACTCTCACCCACTCGACGCAGCGCTGTGGCGGCCGACAAGACTAACTCCGTGGCGGCCCCGGTGCAGATCGCGGCGGCGACGGCGTCGGTGCCAGCCAACTCCGTGACCTGGCGTGAGTACGCCGCGATGTGGCTGACTCGAAGCGGATCGGACTGCAACTCGAGGTAGGCCACCTCGAGGTTGCGAAACTCCTGAAGCACGACCCTGGTCAGGGCAGTCGCCGGACCGCGGCCATCATGCGCGCGCATGACGGCATCGAGCGCTGCCCGACCGATCCAGTAGCCGCTACCGGCGTCGCCGATTAAGTTCCCCCAGCCGTCGATGCGGGCCACGTCGTCGGCACCCACCGCCAACGTGACGACGCCGGTGCCCGCTGCGACGACTACGCCGCGCTCGTCACCGAGTGCGCCCAAATAACTCGTCACCGAGTCGTGCGTCAGAAACACCTCGTGCACTCCATAGCCGGCCGTGCTGTTACGGAGTTCGTCGGGGTTGGTTTCGGCTTTCGAGAAACCGGAGATGCCGGCGCTTACGGTAAAAATCGGAGCAAGGGTCGACTCTGCGACGCGGGCGACCACCTCGCCTAACTGCGGGATCAGGGCGTTATCTGTGCGGATACCTCCGAACTCGAAGGTGCGAGGCCGGTCGTTCCCGGTGTGCAGTCGCGCCCGGATGCCGGTTTGGCCGGCGTCGATGGTGAGCGAGCGAGGTCGAGGAGTCATACGCTGTCCTATCCAGCTCGGTAAGTGGTTGTGCCGGCAGCGAGCTCGATGGTTCGGCTGGTTTCAGTGACGGCGGTGCTCAGCCGACGGGCGGGCTGAACCGTGATTGTTCCGGGCTTGTTGTGCGTACGCATGCTTCATGCTAGGACCGGTTTTCGGCACCGTCAAACTGCTATGTCAGCGTTGTCTCATCGTGCCCGGGGCGCCGCACTTCAAGGGCCGCGTAGCAACACGAGCGCATGGGCGCGATTGTTGCCGTAGCAGGCTTGCGGATGTCTGAGAATGGTCTTACGTTGACATGCGCGCCGGCAGATCAGATCGGGCCCGACGAGAAGAGTGACAATGACCACGCCATCATGATTGTGTCAGCATGAACGCGCAGTCGAGAGCGACGCTGGCCGATGTCGCGAGACTCGCCGGTGTCAGTTCGAAAACAGTGTCGCGAGTGTTTTCCGACACCGGTAGTGTGTCGCGCGACACCCGGGCACGAGTACTCGCGGCGGCCGAGCGGCTGCACTTTCGTCCGAACACGCTGGCGCGCAATTTACGCCGCGGCGGCGTCGCCAGCACTGTCGCGTTCGTCATCGGAGACCTCACAAACCCGTTCCATTTCCTCGTCGCGGCTGGGATCGAACGTGAATTGGCCCTGAGCGGGCTCACATTGGTGTTGGCCACCACCGACGACTCGCCAGAAAGCGAGAAGCGGGTTGTTGATGCATTGCTCTCACAGCGGGTCCGCGCGCTGATCTTGATTCCGATCGCTGACGACCAGTCATATTTGGAAGGCGAGCGACAGCTGGGTACGCCAATCGTGGGTGTCGACCGGCCCGCCAGCAACCTCGTAGCCGACTCGGTGGTGTTGCGGAACCGGCTGGGCATGGCCGAAGCGGTGCGCTCGCTCACCGCGATAGGTCATCGCAAGATCGGTTTTATCAGCAACTCGTCGGCTATGTATACCCAGCGGGAGCGCCTGGCCGGATACCGTGACGCCCTGCGAGAAGTGGGGGTCTTCGACACCGCGCAGTGGGAGCGCGTCGACGACGACCCTACGGTGTCACCCAAGTTCGTCGTGCGTCGCCTGCTTGACCTGCCTGATCCGCCCACTGCCATCGTCGCGGGGAACAACCGCGCCAGCGCGGGCGCCGTGCGCGCGCTGCTGGACCGCGAACCTACCGTGGCATTCATCGGTTTCGACGACTTCGAGCTTGCGGATGCCTTGGGCATCTCAGTCGTCGCCTACGACTCCTTGCAACTTGGCCGCACCGCCGCGCGGCTAGCGCTGGACCAGTTGGCCAACCCCGGTGCCTTCCCCAGGCAGATCGAATTGCCCACCCGACTCCTCCAGCGCGGTTCTGGCGAGATCCCTCCGCCGAGCTGAGGGCAACAGTTCTTCGTGCGGACTCCGTCCCAGGGCCAGCTGAAACCGGTCGTCGCATCACGATTTGCGTTCACTTGTTGACCGCATGACCGTAATGCGACACTCTTGGTAGCATGCCGGTTCGCCAGAGGAGACATCCAGGGTCACAGAGCGCTCTGCGACTTTCGAACCAACAGCGAATCCTGTCCAACTTGGTCTCCTCCGGACCCACGACGCAGGCCGATATCGCCCGGAATACCGGGCTTTCTACCGCAACGGTGTCGAATATCGTCAAGGTGCTCGTCGACCTCGGTTTGGTCTCGACTTCACCCACCACGAGTTCGGGAAGGCGCGCCCAGTTGGTTAGCCTGTCGTCGACCGACGGAGCTGTTTCAGTGGGAATTGACTTCGGGCGGCGCCACGTGCGCGTCATAGTGGCCACGCTCGACTACCGGGTGATCGCTGAGAAGGAAGTCGAGATTCCGCTCGGCTACACGGCGGCTGAAGCGCTAGACATCGCCGCCAACCTACTCGCCTCCAGCCTCGTGCAGGCCGGCGTGCAACGCTCTGCCGTGCTTGGCGTGGGAGTGGGTGTACCCGGGCCCATCGACCGCCGCACGGGCACCGTCGTCAGGGGCGCCATCCTGCCCGAGTGGGTCGGCGTCACGGTGGGCATGGTGGAGGAGTGCCTCGAGCTGCCGGTGTATCTGGAAAACGACGCCAACCTGGGCGTGCTCGCCGAGGCCACGTGGGGGGCGCATGCCGGAACGCCCACTGTCGTCTTCGTCAAGGTAGGCACGGGCATCGGCGCAGGCCTCATCCTCAACGGAAGTCCGTATTCCGGAAACATAGGTTTGACCGGGGAAATTGGGCACACCCCGATCCATGAGTACGGGCTATTGTGCCGCTGTGGCAATCGCGGATGCCTCGAGACGGTCGCCTCAACGACCATCATGATCGAGCTACTCTCGCGCACCCTCGAGCGGCCGGTGCGAACACGCGACATCGTGCGGCTCGCGCTGGAGGGCGACGTACGCGCAATCCGCGTCGTTGAAGAGGCTGGCCTCGCCGTCGGCCGGTCGATCGCCGCGATTACCAACCTCATCAACCCGCACACAATTATTGTCGGCGGACCGCTGACCGGGTTAGGGGAGTTGCTGCTGAGCCCGATCCGCAGCGGACTCGAACGCTACGCCGTGCCAATGATCGTGGAAACCACGGAACTGGTGATGTCGGCGCTGGGCGAGCGGGCCGAGGCGCTTGGTGGCGCGGCTCTCGTACTACAGCAGTCGGGGATTCATCCCACCGCTAGCTGATCGTTGCCAAGTCGTTGCGTTAATAAGTTGACGACATGGAGCGTTGGGTCTAGCTTCTAATCGGGGCCACGAAACCGTGGTTCTGGCAGACGAGGAGGTCAGACGTGGAGACGGCTCACAACAGTCATCCCACCATCTTGGAGATGCAGTCCATCACCAAGGAATTCCCGGGCGTGAAGGCCCTCGATAAGGTGTCGCTCACAGTCAAGGCCCGCGAGATCCACGCGATTTGCGGCGAGAACGGTGCGGGCAAATCCACGCTGATGAAGGTTCTCTCCGGTGTGTACCCGTTCGGCACCTACGACGGCGACATCGTCTATGAGGGTACAGTCGTGCGCTTCCGCGACATCAAGCAGAGCGAAGCCGCCGGAATCGTCATCATCCACCAGGAGCTCGCGCTCATCCCGGAGCTCTCGATCACCGAGAACATCTTCCTCGGCAATGAACCCGGCCGGGGCGGCGTCATCAACTGGGTCGAGGCACAGCGCCGGGCGATCGAACTGCTCGCTAGGGTCGGGCTCGACGACGACCCCGACACTCAGATCAAGAACATCGGCGTCGGTAAGCAGCAGCTCGTGGAGATCGCCAAGGCCCTCAACAAGAACGTCAAGCTGCTCATCCTGGATGAGCCCACGGCCGCACTCAACGAGAACGACTCGCAGCACCTGCTCGATTTGATCCTTGGCCTCAAGGGCAAGGGCATCTCGTCGATCATGATCTCCCACAAGCTCAACGAAATCGAGCAGATTGCCGACCAGATCACGATCATCCGCGACGGCAAGTCCATCGAAACGCTCGACGTGAAGGCCGACGGCGTCGACGAAGAGCGAATCATCCGCGGTATGGTCGGGCGAACACTCGGCAATCGGTTCCCCGAGCACACCGCCACCATCGGCGACGTCTTTTTCGAGGTGCGTGACTGGACGGTGCAGCACCCGCTGACGACCGAGCGCCTCGTGGTGAAGAACTCGAGCTTCACCGTACGCCGCGGCGAGGTGGTCGGGTTCGCCGGACTCATGGGGGCGGGTCGCACCGAGCTCGCGATGAGTATTTTCGGCCGCTCCTATGGCAAGTTCCTTTCCGGGCAGGTCTTCAAAGATGGTGAGGAGATCAGGTTGCGCACCGTCGCTGAGGCGATCGGACACGGCATCGCCTATGTGAGCGAAGACCGCAAGTCGCTCGGCCTGAACCTGCTAGATACCATTAAGCGCTCCATCGTGTCGGCGAAACTCGGCAAGATTTCCCGCGGCACCGTGGTCAACGAGCTTGAAGAGGCCCAGGTTTCCGAGGGCTACCGCAAGAGCCTGCGCATCAAGACTCCCACCGTCGAGGAGGGCGTCACCAAACTGTCCGGCGGTAACCAGCAGAAGGTGGTGCTGGCGAAGTGGATGTTCACCGATCCCGACCTGCTGATCCTCGACGAGCCCACTCGCGGCATCGACGTGGGGGCGAAGGCCGAGATCTACCAGATCATCCGCGACCTCGCCGCGCAGGGCAAGGGCATCATTATGATCTCCTCCGAGCTGCCCGAACTCCTCGGCGTCTCCGACCGCATCTACACGATCTTCGAAGGCAAAATCACCAACGAACTCCAGGTCGCCCAAGCCGACCCCGAAACCCTCATGCGCAGCATGACCTCCTCCTCACAGAAAGCAGTCGCGTAATGAGCGCACCCGCAACCGAGAAGAGCGGCGGATTCGACATCCGCGACCTGAAGAGACTGTTCGGTGGTGGTGGTTCGCTCAAGCAGTTCGGCATTCTCGGGGCCCTCGTCGTCATCATCATCTTCTTCCAGATTTGGACGGGGGGTAAGACGCTGCAGCCCGGCAACATCATCAACATCGTGCAGCAGTACTCCTACATCCTGATTCTGGCTATCGGCATGGTGATGGTGATCATCGCCGGCCACATCGACCTGTCGGTGGGGTCGGTGGCGGCCTTCACCGGCATCATCGTTGCTCTGGCCATGAAGGACTGGAATTTCCCGTGGTGGGCCGCGATCATCCTGGGCCTCGTCGTCGGTGGGCTGATCGGGGTGTGGCAGGGCTTCTGGGTCGCGTACATAGGGGTGCCCGCGTTCATCGTGACCCTGGCCGGCATGCTCATCTGGCGCGGTGGCAACCAGTTCATCGGTGACTCGGCGACCGTCCCGGTCGGCACCGGGTTCCAGGTTATCGGCAAGGGCTACCTCCCCGAGGTCGGCCCGAACTTCGGCCTGAACAACCTCACGATGCTCCTCGGAATCCTCGTGGTGGTGATCCTCATCGCCCTGGAGGTACGAGGTCGCCGCACCCGCAACATCATGCGTGCGTCCTCCGAGCCCATCTGGCTCAGCGTGCTTCGTGTCGTCATCCTCGGCGGTGTTGTGCTGGTGGCCGCCTACCTGTTCGCCACCGGCCGCGTCGGCACCAGTTTCCCGGTGTCCGGCATCATTCTCGCCGTACTGGTCGTGGCTTACTCTTTCCTCACCAACAAGACGACCATCGGACGTCACATCTACGCGGTCGGCGGAAACAAGCACGCTGCCGAGCTGTCCGGCGTGAACTCCAAGCGCGTCAACTTCTTCGTGATGATGAACATGTCGGTTCTGGCGGCTCTGGCCGGCATGATCTTCGTCGCTCGTTCGCAGGCTTCCGGCCCGTTCGACGGAACGGGCTGGGAACTCGACGCAATCGCAGCGGTGTTCATCGGCGGTGCCGCGGTCTCCGGCGGTATCGGAACCGTCGCGGGCTCCATCATCGGTGGACTCGTGATGGCCGTGCTGTCGAACGGCCTGGCGCTCAAGGGCATCCAGTCCGACCTCGTGCAGATCATCAAGGGCCTCGTGCTCCTGATCGCCGTCGGCGTCGACGTCTACAACAAGTCGCAGGGTCGCCCGTCGATCATCGGCCTGATGACGCGCAACAAGGGCGGTCAGGGACCGACCGACGATGCCACCTCTGCCCTTGTCACACCGGGCGGTGGAACTCCGGACACCGCGGTGCCGGCCGACCTCAAGAACTAAATTCTCACCCACACGTTTACACCCCGAAGAATCACATCAACCCTGCACCACACACAGAAAAGAAAGAGATCCCAATGAAGAAGATCCTTTTTGCTGCGACCGCCGTCATGGCAGTCGCAGCACTCGGCCTCACCGGCTGCGCCTCCGACACCGGACGCGGCGCCGCTGCCGGCACCGACGACGCCGTCAGCGGCTTCCCCGCCGACTCGCTCGTCGGCGTCGCACTGCCCGACAAGACCAGTGAGAACTGGGTTCTCGCCGGCAGCCTCTTCGAAGAGGGCCTCGCCGACGCCGGCTTCAAGGGCGACGTGCAGTACGCCGGTGCCAGCAACGCGGTCGCCGACCAGCAGCAGCAGATCTCCACAATGGTGACCAACGGCGCCAAGGTCATCATCATCGGCGCCAAGGACGGCGCGCAGCTCGGCACCCAGGTCGCCGACGCCAAGGCCGCCGGCGTAACGGTCATCGCATACGACCGCCTCATCCTCAACACCGACGACGTGGACTACTACGTGGCCTTCGACAACTTCAAGGTGGGCCAGCTCCAGGGCCAGGCTCTCCTCGACGGTCTCGCCGCCAAGTTCCCGGACAAGGCCACCTACAACGTGGAACTCTTCTCCGGCTCTTCCGACGACTCGAACTCCGCGGTCTTCTTCGACGGCGCTATGGACGTGCTCCAGCCGAAGATCGACGACGGAACCCTGAAGGTCGTTTCCGCCCAGACCGAGATCAGCCAGACCGCAACCGATGGCTGGAAGCCGGAGAACGCCCAGCGCCGCATGGACACACTCATGCAGGGCACCTACCAGACCGAGACCGTCGACGGCGTCCTTTCGCCCAACGACACCCTCGCCCGCGCCATCATCACCTCGGTGAAGGATGCCGGACAGGCCGAGCTGCCCGTCGTGACCGGTCAGGACTCCGAGGCTGCCTCGATCCCGCTGATCATGTCTGGCGACCAGTACTCGACCATCTACAAGGACACCCGCGCGCTGGTCAAGGAAGCCATCGCCATGGCGTCTGCTCTCCAGGCCGGTGACGAGCCCACCGTCAACGACACCGAGTCGTACGACAACGGCAACAAGGTCGTGCCCGCCGACCTGCTCACCCCGGTCATCGTCACGAAGGACAACGCCGCAGAGGCGTACGCCGAGAACCCCGAGCTGCTCGCGCTCACCAAGTAGCACCCGCCAAACACGACGACACCGGTCGGCCCCTTCCGGGCCGGCCGGTGTCACGTTGAGTGCGACGCGCACATAGATAGCCATTCAGGCTGTGAATGACATATCGCCAAAGTCAGGGACTCAGAGCGAATTCCTGAACACCGGGGTGAGAGCGAATCTGAGCGGAGCAGTTCGGCTGGCTCAGCGCGATCTTCGGAGTCCACGACCCCGCCCCGATCCTCAGCTTCCTACCGATACTCGAAATCGGGGTGCACTTCGGCCTGGCGATGGACTACCAGTTGTTCCTGGTGTCCGGGATGAGAGAAGCCTACGCGCACGGCTCCTCAGCACAGGAAGCGGTGCAACGCGGCCTCCGCCTGGGCCGACCTGTAGTCACCGCCGCAGCACTCATCATGATCGCAGTCTTTGCCGGGTTCATCTTCTCGGAGTCAGCGACTCTTCGACCAATCGGGTTCGACCTTGCATTCGGCGTTCTCCTCGACGCATATATCGTGCGGATGCTCCTGATCCCCACCGCCATGCACCTCCTCGGCGACGCCGCCTGGTGGATTCCGAATCGGCTAGACCGGCTATTGACAAACATCGATGTGGAGGGCGCGTCGCTCGATCCCCTCGCAATCACGGGCCCGAAACCGCGCCACCCCGTCTCTCAACGCTAAACGCGTTGTTCACCACGTGTGTGATGGTCATCGAGTTCGAAGGCACAGCGGCCGTTCACGGCTGCGAACGTCTACTTGGGCGGACTCCCAACTGCGAGCGGTGCCCCGTCCGAGACACCGCGACGGTTGTCGTAGACGGTGTTGGAACGAGGCTTCCTCTGGGTTTGGCGTTACTAACGCCAATCATTTTACGTTCAGCCCGTCTCGCCCATCTACTTTGCTGACGGTTCTGTCGTCGTCTGCGAAGCGGGCGACTCTCTGAGGGTTTTCGCCCTCAATGAAAGCCTTGATATGCGGGACTTTGTATGCACCCCAGGAGCGTTCCCGGGAGATACCGCCGAGGCGTACTCTCGTCGTCGTCAATGAAAACCACTAAGTAGGTCACCCACCACTGATCAAATCACGACTTGTGCATTCCGGAAACACGACTGAAGGCGTGACGGTCAGGCCAGAATCTTGCCCGTTCGTCCTGAAGCCAACCGGCCGCTGTAGGGCAACTGGATCCAAATATCGCACGCAGACTCAAGCGGGCCAGCGACAGGGGCCTTTCACCGGGGGTGGAGGCATGCGTGTCAGAGCCCTGTCGTCGACGGTGACGGTCGCTTTTCGCCGCTCTCCCGTCTGCCCCCCCCGTTACTTTCTTCGTAGCCCTTGATCCTGTAGTTATGTGAGGGTGTTGGCCTGTCAGGCCCGGCATGGTTCTTGCCCCAGTCGTCCATGATCCGG